>CAVYEU010000075.1:0-5271 GCA_963767415.1 uncultured Eubacteriales bacterium | reverse complement strand
AATAGGAATAGAAACTTTAATGTATAATTTGAATGGAGACATATATCTTGAAATTGTTCCTATTTACAAATGGAATTCTGATGAACCTGAAACAGAGGAAGAATTAAAAGAGTATACAACATTTGAAGAGTTTATGAAAAATTATAAGCCAATAGATATTGTTAAAATAGATAGAGAGACTGCTTTAAAATGGAAAGAACAATGTAAAGAAATTTTAGATATAATAGCAAAAAATGAAGGCTGGGAAAGTGCAATTTAAGATATTTAGGGGAAAATAATTATTAATAATAATAATAATTAATAATGAAAGGATTGATTTAGATGGCTCAAGGTGGAAATAGCAAAGAACAAGAAATTAAAAATCAAAAATTATATGATGCTTGCTTGAAAGAGGATGTACAGCTAATAAAGCAATTAATTGGCGAAGGAGCTGATCCTGAATACATAGAAGAAAAATCTGCATCATTCCCAATTTTATTTGAACTAATGTATAAAAATAAAATTAAAGCAGCTGAGGCTATTGTTAAAGAAACTATTGCTAAATATGGTAAGGATAAAGACATTATTAATAAAGTAATAGACAGGATTTATAACTACTTTTAGAATAGCAATAACTTGTGCTGATAGTATTGAAAATAGAGTTAAAGCAGTTAACATGTTATTAAATAATGGATTTGATATCAATATATTAGAGGATAATGGAAGTAATTCATTGCATATGCTAGCATACTATGGAATATTTGATATTATTAATTTATTATTTAATAGAGGGAAAATACCAAATATTAATAATCAAAATGATTCGGGATATACACCACTTCATAATTTGATTAATAGTGATACAATATATGTGCTTGAGAGACATAGATGATGAAGAAAAAACAGACCCTAAATTCAACTATAAAGTAGAAGATACAATAAGAACTATAAAACTCTTCATCCAAAATGGTGCAGATATATTAATAAGGACAAACGAATTAAATGGTTCTAAAACAGCACTTAAGATGATACATGATAAAAGCAGTAGTGATATTGATCATAGAATTCGTTTTCCTTCAAGAACTGAAAATGAAATTATTGAAGAAGCGATCAATTATGCAGTTACAAATAAAAGCCAATCACATCTTATGAATATGTTAAAAGAAGGAATATTAAAACCTTACCGTTTTCTAGCTGCAGACAAGCTAGAAGAAGTACTAAACGACATTATAATTCCAGCTAATATTGACCAAATCATAAACGCTCTTTGTGGAAATAAAGTAAATGCAGCCATAAAACAAACAGTATTAACAAAAGTATTACATTGTGTGATTAAGAATGGAAAGGTTGGAATACTCTCAGATATGTTTGGTAGAAAAGATTCTAATAACGATCCACTACTAGACATAAATAAAAAATATGACTCTAATAACAATACTTTGTTACATTATGCTGCGATGTATGGTGCAGAGAATATTATAGGATTTCTTTTATCAGGAAAGAAATAAGAAGAAAAATAAATAAAAATCCTATAAATATAGTTGGTGATACACCACTTCATATAGCAGCTCAGAGGTAACCATCGTAATTTGGTGAATATACTAATTCAAAATGGAGCAAATGCCAGTTTACAAAATAATGCAGGTCAGAGATATTCTGATCTTTTGCCTGCCTTACCTGAATCCAAAAATACTATTAGCACCTCAATCATAGGATCTGCTAATACTACAAATACAAAATCTACAAATGCTGATACCAATCAAAAATCAAGTTGGCTATGGAAACTAATAACATGGTTACCTAATATATTTATAAATTTATTTACTGAGATTTATCATTGTTTTTGTGGTGCTAAAGAAAGCAAAGTACAAACTTCTGATAGATTACCGATAATGTCTGAACATATATCTGGGAATGATAGTGAATCTAGTAGTAGTGAAGCACCAAGTTTACAATCTAGTACTCCTGTACGAGGAGAAAGTTCCTATATTCAGGCAACATTATTAAGTCAATCACAAAATAGTATGTCTCAGGAAAGAGTAGTAAAAGATAGCTTTAAATCAATAAAAAATGTATCTTAAAAAGAAAAAGAGTAAGACTAAATAAGTATATCGAATATATCATTTGATTGGGCGGATCCCGGAACAGATAGTCTTAACGCCGTTTTATTATTCGCAAGAGGATGAGCCATGGGCAAGTAAAATATATAGCAATCCTCAAATGAATGATAAGAGTCAGACAATGGCTAAAACTGGTTGTGGGCCAACATCAATGGCGATAATAGTCAGAACGATAACAGGCAATAGTATAACTCCGTATGATATGGCATGCCTTTCTGTAGTAAATGGCTATAGAACAGATCATGATGGAACAGCAAGTGGGTTCTATGAATTCATAGCAAGTAAATATGGGTTTGCATGTAATGAGACTACAAATGTAGAACAAGTAAAGACAGCATTAAAAGACAAGAAACACATAGTAATCGCATCAATGTCAAGTGGTCATTTTACAGAAGTAGGACATTTGATGGTACTAACAGGAATAGTAAATGAAGATAATACAGATTGGTTTATAGTATATGATCCAAACAGACAAAATACGAACTACGATAAATACAGAGACGGTGCTGTCAAACTTACTGATGCTACAGGATTCAACGGCATAGTCAAGGCAAAAACCAGTGTTGTAAACCAAGAAAGATATAGATACTGGATATTTTCAAGATCACGAACCCTTGGGATAGACATTAATGTACCAGATGGCTTTCTAACACATCCTACAAATGATATTCCTGTATGGAAAGCTCTTGGACTTACACTTACTCAATTACAAGAAGAAAAACTTGATCTTTTTAATATTGATTTTGGTATGGATAAAGATAGCTTGATGCAAATAGTACATACAGGACTAGATATAGTGGGAATGATACCTGTAATAGGTGTGGCCGCTGATGGAACAAATGCTGTCTTATATCTGGTTGAAGGAGATTATCTAAACGCTGCACTTTCTGCAACCAGTATGATACCTGTAGTTGGTAGTGGTATAACTAGGTTCAATACTAAGGACAGCTGACGCAGTTGGAGCCCATGGTGTTGTGATACCAAAGAGACGGTCTGCCTCATTAAACGCATCTGTATCAAAAGCATCAGCTGGTGCTGTTGAATATGTACCTGTTGCAAGGGTTACAAATATAGCACAAACAATTGATTATTTAAAGAAAAATAATGTCTGGGTTGTCGGAACAGATTTAAGCTCTGGTAAGACATTTTTAAGCAGTGATTTAAAAGGGCCCATAGCCTTAGTTGTCGGAAGCGAAGGAGAAGGGATAAGCAAGATTATCCTTGAGAAATGCGATTTTATAGTAAATATTCCAATGAAAGGCCGGATTTCATCCTTAAATGCAGCTATAGCCAGCTCAATAGTGATGTATGAGATCTTTAGACAAAGAATACAATAAAAATTACTTAAGCAGTATGCTACTTTTTATCTTAATAAAAATTTCTTAAGCGGTAATTCACAAATTTGTATAGCCTGAAACCTAGAACCCTCAAGGAGAATCGAACTCCTGACCTCATCTTTACCATGGACGAATTCAGTAGCGTGAGATTCAATAATCATAGGGGTTTTTAAACATCAAATATCAATTTTACAGCAACCTTACAGCAACGAGTTTTTGGATGAGCACATCCTAAAATATCGTAGCAAATGTTTCTTTTGGTTCCATATTATTGAATAACTTTCTGTAATAACAATAAATTAAGATAGATCATTAATGCATATTTATTTTATTGATAAGGAATCCCTAATTTTCAATATCTCATCATTAGTCAAACCATCTACACATGATAAAATAAATTTATCATCTAAACCTTTCTTAATCATACCTATAACAATTTTTCTAACTCCTTCTTTTTCTCCTTCTTTTATTCCTTCTTTTATTCCTTCTTTTATTCCCTCTTCTCTTGCAATCTTTTCTCTTGTTCTTTGATCCATAATCCAAGCTTGCCTTGATTCATATGCCATACGTTTATTTTTATCTTTACTCATCTCTTGTAAATATTCAAATGCATCTCTCATTAAGTCACTCTTATTCGCAATCATTTCCATCTCTCCCTTCGTCTTTGCTCCTATAAACTTCATCCAGTCCATAGCCGGATCATCTTTGTCTGTTATATTTATCCCTTCTCTTAGTTTCTCCAATTCAAAAAAATGCAATTCTAATATGTCGGTTAATTTATGTCCTGTTTCATTTTCTATCAATTGATATTTTGTATGCATCTTTTTCACTGGTAAAAATGCATAATCTAATATGTTTATTGATATGCACTTTTTCAACATATCAAATGTATCTCCTTTATGTATTTGCATTGTATAAATTTTAGCTAGATAATACAGTACCCTTTCTGGCATAAAATCTACTGGAATTACTTGAATTTCAAGATCTATTTCTTTTCCATCTGCAAGACGCACTCTAACATCCAATACACCCATTTTGTCTTCTTTGAAAATTCTTGGAAGCTCGGTATTTATTAGCTCTATACCAACAAAAGCTTCCTTTGGCATATTTAGTATCGATGTAAGCAACGATCTTAGCCTTTCTTTATGATTAACATCACCAAACAACAATTTAAAAGCAAAATCAACTGTTGGTAACATTATAAATTCATCATTATTAATATTTATTTTCTTTCTGTTTTTATTATTACTCATACTTTTGTCCCTTTCACCATAATCATATATATTTTTATTAATCCTAAAAACATTTTTTCTCAATTATTTAAGCATTTTATAAAATTTAAAATAACTTCTAATATTTATATTATCATAGGCATAAAATAAAAGTAACTATTCAGAGGTAGCAAATTTTTCCCTAGTTTATCACCTAAATAATGTAAATTAAATTTTAAATATATACCACATAAGACCTACGGTTCTTTTTTTATGTCAATATGATGGGTAAGTTGTAAAATAAAGTGACGCAAGATAGAAAAAATAAGACTCATGGTAAACTCTAATGTATAATGTTTGATAACTACAAAAAACAAAACAAAGGAGAATACCATGAGCCAAGATAATAATACTATAGAATTGAAAAAATATAAACACCTTAAAGAAAGACAACGCTACACAATAGAAGATTTATTGAAAGAAGGCTTCAAACCGCGTGAAATAGCGGTAAGAACGAAAAAAAGTGTGCGAACAATTCAAAGAGAAATAGTAAAGGGGAAAGTAAAATTATTAAATAGTGATTTAACCTTCAGAATTGAGTATTGTGCGGATAGAGGGCAACAA
>CAVYEU010000074.1:0-28250 GCA_963767415.1 uncultured Eubacteriales bacterium | reverse complement strand
TATCTTAGGTAATCCTAATAAATTGCTAGTTTCAGGCGATGGCACTTGCGTTAATTCTAAAGGAAGCAACTTTGATAATAAAGTCTATGATTGTATTAAAAATGACATTTTAAATTGTTAATGTAAACGTAAATCTTCAGATCCTTATATGAATTTGTCCATAGCGTAGGTAATCTGATTTTCAATGTTTTAAATTATTTACGTAAATATCATGATGTCTTGCCTTTAACTAATTTCACAACTGTATGTATAATCTATAATTTTATTATATACTATAAATCTGCGTAATACAATTATTTAAGGAAAAATAAAGTTAAAAAAAAACATTGCCTGAGAGAAAATGATATAATATAATAAGATAAAGAAGTTTTCTAAAATAACTGATAGGAAATACTTATGTAATTTTTAGTAGCACCCTTTCGATCGTAATTCGTAATTTATGTCTTAACTTTATTGTAAGTATTATAAGTATTGTCAGTATTGTTAGGTTTTGTTGTTTCCTTTGAAATCAATTAAAACAGTAAGAGAAAAGCTTATCAGATTTTATAAGTAAGAATTTGTTTTAGGCATTGCTTTAACTGAATCAGATTTGTGGTGCTAAACTTTATTATTCTTAAAAAAAGGAAAATATCAAAAAAAGAGGAGGATTAAAAATGTTTAAAAAACTAAGTATGGCTTCAAAAATGTTATTTGGGACGTTGGCTATTGTAATAGTGATTTTAGTAGCGCTAATTCTTGTAGCATATTTTCAGTCAAACAGTATATTGTACACAGTGTCAAGAGCAACCTAACTAATATTGATAATATTGCTTATAATGAAGTTGACACAGCGGTAGCATCATCAATTCAAAGCTACTTAAGGGCTGCAGCTGAGCAAAGCTTAGATATAGTACAAGCTTGTTATAAGGATTATACAAGCGGTAAATTAACACAAGAAGCTGCAAAAGCAGAAGCTACTAAAATTTTACTAAGTGAAGTAATAGGGCAAACAGGATACATATATTGTCTTGATTCAACCGGAACTATTAGGGTACATCCAGATGCTTCTCTATTAAATGTTAATCTTTCATCTTATGATTTTATTCAAACCGAAACGAAAAATAAAAGTGGATATATTGAATACATGTGGGCAGATCCGGGATCCACTCAACCAAAACAGGCAAAGGTACTCTATTGCATATATTTTCCACAATGGGATTGGATAATTAGTGCTTCTTCTTACAAATCAGAGTTTAATAACTTAGTTAATAAAGACGCATTGAAAACTAACTTCAATTCTGTAGTAATTGGAAAAACCGGGTATCTATTCGTTATAGATTCAAAAGGAAATCTTATTATTCATCCATCAGAACAAGGTCAAAACATCTATAATGATCAAGATACTACTGGTAGATATTTCATCCAAGATTTATGTAAGCTAAAAAATGGAGAAATAGATTATCCGTGGAAAAACCCAAGTGACCCTGCACCAAGAGAAAAGATAGTTCAGTGTAAGTATTATGACACAATGGATTGGATTGTTTGTGCATGCGAATATGAGGATGAAATTAATGCTTATTCAGGTCAATTAGCAAATACTATGATTATTATATTTATCATTTCTCTATTAGTTTCAGCATTTGCTATTTTAATCTTTACAAGATTTTTGACAGCCCCCTTCAAAAAGATATTACCAGTAGCTAATGCTATAGCTCAAGGAGACTTCTCATTCGCAGATTTAACTACTAACTCAGAGGATGAGATTGGAAAACTTACAGTGGCAATTCAGAATATTAAATCCAGCTTAAAAACTATGATAAGTCAAATCGCACAAAATACTGCAGAAGTATCAAAATGTTCAAAGGAAATATTAACAACTGCTGATAGTAACTATGAGTCAATAGGTCAAGTTACTTCTGCAATAACTCAAATTGCTGAAGGTACTCAAGAGACAGCAAATAATGCAAATAAAATAACTGCTTCGTCAGATAATGCTACAAAACAAGCTATTTCAACTTCAAAAAATGTTGCTAATGTAGCTGTAAGTGCTGATGAGATGGTTCAAACAACACATGCTGGTGAAGCCAAAATTAGAGAATTGACTGAAAAAATTAATACTACAAGTATAAGAGCAAATTATATACAAACTGCAATGCAGAACTTGACAGAGCAGGCTAAGAAGATTGGTGAAATTACTGTTGTAATTAGAAGTATAGCAGATCAAACCAATCTACTTGCATTAAATGCTGCAATAGAGTCTGCAAGAGCAGGTGAAGCTGGTAGAGGTTTTGCAGTTGTATCTGAAGAAATCAGAAAACTTGCAGAGGGTGCAAATAGCCAGGCTAATGAGATAGCTACAAGAATAAAGGTAGTAACTGAAGATATTACTAAATCTGCAAAGGCAACTGAAGAAGTAGTTGTATTATTCAATGAACAGTCTGTTGTTAGTAAAGAAGTACAAATTCAGTTCCTTGAATTATTTAAGATGATTAAAGGTGCAGCAGATCTACTAAAAGAAACTAAAGAACTATCTGATAATGTAACAAAACAGACTCAAACTGTATCTACTGAAATTACAAATATTGCAGCAATTACAGAAGAAAATGCTGCTTCAACTGAAGAAGTTCTATCATCAACAGAGACTGTTACATCTTTGGTTAACGTATCCAGAGAAAACGCTAAAAAACTTGAAGTACTTGTTGATAAACTAAATAAAGAAACAAGTAGGTTTAAATTATAATTATGAAAACAGGATGACAAGGGAGACAAGGGACGGTTCCTTGACACAGATCTGTGTCAAGGAACCGTCCCTTGTCATCCTCCCTTGTCATCCTGTTTTCTTAAACAAAAAAAGTTTGCACTATTATTATAGTGCAAACTTTTTTGTTTAATCACCTCTATTGTTTAGTTGACATATATTAAATAAGTATAAGATTTATTGTCAACTAAAAATATCATTTTTATTAGAAAGAGGTGTTAAAAATGAGCGTTAAAGGCAGAGAAACTTCCCAATACAGTCTAGATTATAAGGTTGCGAAGAATTTGTCTAATAGCACGATATCTATTCCTATGATGGAAGGTATAACCCCACGATGGCTGCTTACCTTTCTTCCCTGGGTTTCTGTTGAAGCGGGTGTGTATCGTTTAAATAAGGTCAAGAAGTGGAATGAGATAATGGATTCAGAAGGAATCTGCTTTGAACGATTTCCAAATATAAACTCATCCCATATGGGAGATCATGAAATTCCGCAAAGCTTTTTTGACTATGAAGAAAACCCAAAAGAACATACATTAAGCTTAGTGCAGACGATCTTACGAGTAAACGGTCAGGTTTCAGACATATTTAATTCACCTATCAACCAACATCAGCAACAAATGAGACTTTCTATAGAAGCAATGAAAGAGCAGCAAGAATGGGAGATAATTAATAATAAGAATTTTGGGTTAATTAATTCAATTGCACCGTCAATGAGGGTACAATCAAAATGTGGCACACCTACTCCAGACGATATGGACGAACTGCTCTCAAAGGTCTGGAAGAAGCCTGCATTTTTCTTGGCACACCCAAGAGCAATTGCGGCTTTTGGTAGGGAATGTACTCTTAGGGGAGTACCTCCAGTAACTGTTAATCTTTACGGTTCTCCTTTTTTGACATGGAGGGGTGTTCCTATAGTTCCTAGTGATAAACTTATTATAGATAGTAAGTTATTTAATCAAAGCAGAATAGAGAAAACAAATATTATTCTTATGCGGACTGGTGAAAGAGAGCAAGGCATTATAGGTTTGCACCAGCCGGGAGTAGACGATGAGTCTTCTGTTCCTAGCTTATCGGTAAGATTTGGTGGAATCGACAATAAAGGGATAGCATCATATGTAATGACTCTGTATTTTGGAGTGGCTGTATTAACTGATGATTCCTTAGGTATATTGGAAAATGTTGAGGTGGGGAAATATCATGAATATTAATAAGTCGGAAGAAAAAAAAGGCTCTTTATTTAAAAGTAAAGAATATTTATCTGGTAATCCTATACATTTTGAGGCTGATAGCATCAGCATGATTACTAATATTGTTAATGAACTTTATAGGAAAGATTTTGATCCTAAAGCCTTGAAGCAGTTTAAAACTTTTGAAACAGAAACTACTTCTGATGTATATTATTTTTTACCAGGGTATCGATCAACTCATTTTGGAAAACAAATAGATAATAGCTATTTAAGATCCAGTTTTAATGTTCATTCAATCAGAAAAGACTTTCCAATCTTACAAAGGAGAATTAATGGAAAGTCATTGATATGGCTTGATAACTCTGCAACAACTCAGAAACCACAATGCGTAATTAATAAACTAAACCAGTATTATAGTGAGTATAATTCTAATATTCATCGTGGAGCACACACATTAGCGAAGCTTGCAACCGATGCTTATGAAGCGGCTAGAGAAAAAGTGAGAGAATTTATTGGAGCATCATACGCGCAAGAAATTATTTTTGTTCGGGGTACTACAGAGGCAATTAACCTTGTAGCTGAAGGCTTTGGAGAAATGAGCATAAATACTGGTGATGAAATCATACTTACAATGATGGAGCATCATTCAAATATTGTTCCTTGGCAAAAGCTCCAGAAAACCAAAGGGGCAGTTATCAAAATTATTCCGATCAATGACCGCGGCGAAGTTATACTGGACGAATTTGAGAAGCTTTTATCACCGAATACACGTATCGTAGCTATTACCCATGTATCTAATGTTTTAGGAACAGTTAATCCGGTGCGTAGAATGATTGAGATGGCACACGAGCATGGGGCTAAAGTTCTTATTGATGGAGCACAATCTGTACCACATATGAGGATTGATGTAAAAGCACTGGATGCAGATTTTTATACTTTTTCAGGGCATAAGGTTTATGGACCGACAGGTATTGGCGTGTTATACGGGAAAAAATCCTTACTCGAAGAGATGCCACCCTGGCAAAGAGGTGGGGGTATGATAAGAAATGTAAGCCTCAAAGAGGCTACTTATAACAGCTTGCCATATAAGTTTGAAGCTGGTACAGGAAACATTGCAGATGCAATAGGTCTGGGTGCAGCTATTAATTATGTTCAACAAATAGGAATGGATAGCATTCAAAGGTATGAAAGAGAATTGACCAGCTATGCAATGGAAAAATTATATCAAATACCAGGGTTGCATATACTCGGTACAGCTTTAGATAAAACAAGTGTTATATCATTTGTGATTGACAAACTTTTACCAGAAAATGTTGCCCAGTACCTAAACCAAGATGGAATTGCAGTACGTTCAGGTCATCACTGTGCCCAACCTGTACTGCTTAGGTTTGGGCTAACTAGTTCTATCAGGGCATCTCTAGGTATCTATAACACAAAAGAAGAAGTAGATTGCTTGGCAAATTCTATTTTGAAAATAGCGAAATATTATAACTAAGGCATCTTTATGATCTAAATCAAGTATGTAAAAAGCAGAATATTTAAGATAACTATGATAATACCTATACTCCAAAGAAAGGTTTTATCTAATATTGAGTTTGTAAATTTGCCCATAACCTTTTTGGCTGATGTTAAGTAAATTTGTAGGAATATCGTAAATGGTAGCTGTATACTTAAGACCATTTGAGAAATGATCAATGCAAAGAATGAGTTATCGATGAATAATGTTATTAATGTAGCTGATACTAAAGTTATTCCTACACCCAGTTTTGTATGACTGTCATGAATATCATATGACTCTCCAAAAATTCCTGAAAATATGCTTCCACCAGCCATTCCTGCTGTTACAGCAGCTGATATGCCTGCAAATAACAGAGCAATTGCAAAAATAATTGAAGCTGCGTTTCCAAGAAGGGGTATTAACATTTGTTGAGCCTGAGACAATTCATTAACCTGAATATTATTAGAAAAAAATGTAGTAGCAGCGATAAGTATTATCGCAATGTTTATAGCCCAACCAACAACCATTGAGAATATTGTATCTACGAATTCATATTTGAATTGTTTTTTTCTAATACTTTCATCTTCAAGGTTCCACTGTCGACTCTGAATTATTTCGGAATGCAAAAATAGATTATGTGGCATAACGACAGCACCCAAAACACTCATTATTATCGGAATTGAATTATTTGGAAAACTAGGGACAAAACATCCATTCAGAGCCGCGTGCCATTCAACATGCACAAAGCCAAGCTCTATGATAAATGAAATCCCGATTAAAGAAACAAAACCTATTATACATCTTTCAATCTTTCTATAAGAGTTAGTAAAAATCATCCACATAACCAAACCAAGGACTAGAACGAGAGATATCTTTATAGGGATTTTAGTTAACATGTTTAAAGCGATAGATGCACCCAGTATTTCTGCAAGCGCAGTCGATATAGCGGCAATCATAGCAGATGTTAGAATTATTTTGCTCATCCATGACTTTAAAAAAATGGTTGCTGCTTCAGCTAGACAATATCCTGTAGCAATGCCAAGATGCGCAGCATTATGCTGAAGTAGAATTAAGAAAATAGTACCAATTGTTACTACCCAAAGCAAAGAGTAGCCGAAGCTTGAGCCTGCAGATATATTTGATGCCCAATTGCCAGGATCAATAAAGCCAATTGTAACTAGAAAACCAGGTCCTATATATTTTATAAAGTCTAAAGCCATAAGCCTTGATTTATGATTTTCTTTTATAAAATTCTTAAATAATCCTGATTTCATTTTATCCCTCATTGTTAAATTGTACTTTTATTAGTGAAACATCTCAAAAATGCGACGAAATTCGTTTCTTTAAGCAAAGTATATATTTATTAGAATACTATCATATTTATATACTATCATATTTGATTTCATAATACAAGTTTCAAAAGGCGTGTAATGCGTATAGGTGTATGGTCAGAGCAAAATCATGAACCCGTTATTTGCCAGCTCTATTATTGTATTTTTCGACATCCCAAAAAATAATTTAAGTATTTATAGTACAAGCACTATTGATTTATTTATACATAGTATATTAATGTATGTTGTCATAAAAGGTTGCTATTTCTGGAGGAAACATCATGGATAATATTAGGTTTTCAATAATCGGGGGAGATTTAAGAAATGTAAAACTTGCAAACCTCCTTGCTGTAGATAATTATAAAGTTAGTATTTATGGTTCCCAAAATAAAGGTCTTGAGATTGGTATAGATGAACCTGATAACTTGAATTCATTAATAGCACAGGGGGATGTAATCATCGGACCAATGCCGTGTTGCTTAGATAATTTGGAACTCAATATGCCGTACTCTAAAGAAAAAATAAAAGTGCAAGATGTTTTTAAGTCTATGACAAACAAGCAAATATTTTTAGCAGGTCTTATAACACCTGATATTGATTCTATCGCAAAACAGTTTAATATTAATTGTATTGATTTGCTAAAAAGAGAAGAAATGGCGGTACTAAATGCAATTCCTACTGCAGAGGGTGCGATTCAAATTGCAATACAAGAAATGCCTATAACACTTCACGGTTGCAATGCAATGGTTTTAGGATTTGGAAGAATTGGTAAAGTTCTCACAAAGATGTTAAATGGTTTAGGGTGTAGTGTTTTTGCAGAAGCAAGAAAGTATTCAGATATAGCTTGGATAAGAAGCTATGGGTATACACCGATTTTACTAAGTAAACTATCTGACTATGTTGGAGGAATGGATGTGATCTTTAACACGATTCCTAGTCTTGTTTTAGATAGTATATTGTTACGAAAAATAGAACATGATTGTTTGATTATCGATTTAGCTTCAAGACCTGGCGGGGTTAATTTTGAGAGGGCAAATGAATTAGGCATAAAAACAGTTTGGGCTTTATCTTTGCCTGGCATTGTTGCTCCAATTACTGCTGCTAAATATTTAAAGGATACAATTTATAATATTGTTTTTGAAATGGAGGAAGGCAAATGTCTTTGTTAGGGTTAAAAATAGGCTTCGCATTAACTGGCTCATTTTGTACAATTCGAAAAGCAGAGATTGGGATAGAAAATTTGGTTAAAGAAGGGGTAGAAGTATTTCCAATCATATCAGAATCTGTAAAAGAAATGGATACAAGGTTTGGTAAGGCAAATGAAATAAAAGATAAAATTGAAGATTTGACTGGTAAAAAAGTAATATCTACAATTCAAGAGGCTGAGTCAATAGGACCAGGTAATTTTTTGAATTCTTTAGTAATTCTTCCTTGCACTGGTAATACTTTAGCCAAGATTGCAAACTCAATAACAGATTCAACTGTTACTATGGCTTGTAAAGCTCTTTTAAGAAACCAAAAGCCTTTAATTATATCAGTGTCAACAAATGATGGATTTGGAGGAAATGCAAAGAATATCGGGTTATTAATAAACACCAAATATATTTATTTTATTCCGTTTAAACAAGATAACCCTCAGAATAAGCCTAATTCGCTAGTAGCAAATACTAGTTTATTATTGCCAACTATAGAGTATGCTTTAGAAGGTAAGCAGTTACAGCCAATATTATGTGTATAATTTTAATGACAAAAAGACAATCAAAACCGCCACTTTGTTTTTGTCATTATTTTAACTATTGAACCCTGAATTTCAGATGCTTGGTATGGTTATGCTTGGGCTACCAGCTAATAGTGCTGCTGCAGCTTCTAATGTTGTGTATATTCTTGTCGCTGAAGGCATACTAGTATCTGTAGTTGGGACTATTGGGGATACAAGAATATCTGACAATATTCCTTCAACCTGAGCTCTCTGACTACCCGCTAACTCAATTATAATATTTGCTAAGTCTAAATCAAACATAGGAATGCTAGCATTATCACGAATACATTCTGCCCGTAGCTTTTCCTCTTGTAATTCTTCTGGTCTTATATTAAGAGATCCTAATTTTAATAATTGTCTATTTATTTTACCTAGTGCTATTCGTTTTTCATCTACTGGTATTTCAGAGCTAGAAATTCTATTCGCTTCGATTCTTATCTGAGATATCTTCTCATCTAAACTTTTTGAAAATGGTTTATTTAAATCTCTAGCTTTGTCGAGTTTTTCGTTTGCATAGGCAAACATCAACTGAATTTGATTTTGAGTATTGATATGAGATAATTCTACTTTTAATAAGTCTGCACCTGCTAAATCTGCTCCTAAATTAATAAGATATTGTGCTATATCTTTATTCTCATATTCAGCAGCCAACATTAAAGTAGTATTTCCATTATTGGCTTTAGCCTCAGGAGTAGCAGGAAACTTGCTAATTATATCATCTGTATGTTTATACCCACATACAATAGCCCACATTAAAGCAGTCCATCCATCATTGGCTTTAGCCTCAACAGTAGCAGGAAACTTGCTAATAATTATATCAGTTATATCTTTATAACAATATGCAACAGCCAACATTAAAGCAGTTAGTCCGCTATTGTCTTTAGCCGCAACATCAGCACCATTAATTAAAAGATCATTGACTTTGTCTATATCTCCGGATTTAACTGCATAAATAAGCTGAGAGTCTTTTTCTTCTTGAGACTGAAACGAATTTTTAAAAAGCCCTTGCATAGCCATTCCTCCTAAATTTTTAAAGGAAAACAGTAAATAAAATTGATTTTATTCTTTTAAAAGGGAAAAGTATATTACTGTTTTACTTTAATTTTAACAATATAAATTGCAATATTAATATATCATACTTAACATAATATGTGTATTGATTTTTTTCGGCTTAATTTAATATATATAACCGACGTGTAACTAAAATAATTATTAAGAATAAAATAATCCTTAAAATAATTAATATACAGCGTTTTTAATTACAAGATATAACTGAGAAGTAACTTTTGGGAAAATTAATTATCCTTGGCTATTGATAATAAAATATTTTACACTCCTTATATCTACTACAAATCTTTTATTTTTTGCTGTTTAAACTGTAGTTATGATATAATCATTTTTGTTAATTATATAGTATACTGTACAAAGAGTGAGGGTTTATGGGTTTTTTAAGTGACACACAGCTGACTGAGAACAAATTGATACTTTTATACATAATTGATAAGATAAATATTCCGATTAGTAACCTTCAACTGATGAAGATTATTTTAGACAACAAACTTATGAATTATTTTATCTTTCAACAGTTTTTAAAAGAATTGTGTGATAGTCACTTATTAATTATTAATGAAACAGTAGTATCCTCATCAACCTACTTATTAACAAAAGCAGGAAAACAAACTTTAGAGTTCTTTCACAATAGAATACCTTTAGGATTAAAATCTAGATTAGACTCTTATATGAGTTCTGCTAGAAAAAAAATACGGAACGAATTATGTATATCTGCTGATTTTATTCCTGAGAACGAACAGGAATATTTTGTTATATGTAAAGCTAAAGAGGATGACTTTAATTTAATTGATTTAAAAATTTCAGTTGGAACAAGAAATGATGCCAACACAATCTGTAACAACTGGAAACAGCATTCTGAGAAAATTTACATAGAAATAATCGAGAGTTTATTGAAAAATAGATAAAAAATACTAAAGCAATAAAAATAAATAAAGTCTAATTAGACTTTATTTATTTTTATTGCTTTAGTACCATTTACAATATCTTATTCTTCCTCTGTTTCATCATCACATTCGCAGCCGCAATCACAGAATTCCCCACAATTACACTCCCATTCGATATCAATATCTCTGCTACATGTTGGACATTTAATTATACACCCTTCATCGTCCACCATATCTTCATTAATTTTAAGTTTTTCGTTACAATGAGGACACTGAACTTCACCAATGTGTTTCTCTTCATTATTACAGTTATTATTTTCATTATCTTTTACTAAAATAGATGCAAGTTCAGTTAGGTCTTCATCTAATTCGTCGACATGATCTTTCAATTCTTCTTGGTATTCTTCAATATCTTTTATCTGATCATTCATATCATCTTGAGCTACTTCGAGGTCATCAACTACTTGGGCAATCTCATCTAATACATCAATCATTGCTAACATTAATTTCCCTTCATTTGTTTCTTTATTAATCTTCATTCCTTCTGAAAGACCTTTCAAAAAAGAAACCTTTTCCTTTACGTATCCCATATAAATCCCTCCAAAATTATTATTTCAAATAGAACTTTTTTTATACTCTTTCCATATATCCTTCTGTTCTTGTGTCTATCTTAATCACGTCACCTTGGTTAACAAATAATGGTACTTTAACAACAGCACCAGTTTCAACAGTTGCAGGTTTCGTAGCACCTGTAGCAGTATCACCTTTAAAGCCTGGTTCAGTTTCAGTAATTTCTAATTCAACAAAAGTTGGTGGTTCAATTCCAAATACATTTCCCTTAAATGACAGAATCTTTACAACTATATTCTCTTTAACAAACTTAAGTGCATCTCCAACACTACTTTTATTTAAAGGTAACTGTTCATAGGTTTCCATATCCATAAAGTGATATAAACCATCGTCATTATATAGATACTGCATTTCTCTTCTTTCAATATGAGCTTTTGGCATTTTGTCAGATGGATTAAAAGTTCTTTCAATAGTCGCTCCAGTAACAACATTCTTTAATTTAGTTCTAACAAATGCAGCTCCTTTTCCTGGTTTTACATGTTGAAATTCTATAATTTGAAATACTTGATTGTCCAATTCAAAAGTAACGCCATTTCTAAAATCCCCTGCTGATATCATTAGAAATCCCTCCAAAACCTATTTTCCATAGTAATTAATGTTTTTTAATTATTATGTCCTGTATAATATTAAATTAAATCTTTAAATATTTCAAGATTTAATTTAGATTTCTATAGAATTATAAATTGCAACATTAAGTGACGTAGAAATTTCTGGTAAATAATCCTTTATATGGCTTCTAATGTTTGTAGCATAGTCTTATCATGATTTTTCGTAGTTTTTCTCAATTTATCATGATTTTTAATAGATTTTAATGTTTTTTTATTTAATTCTATATAATAAATAATATCAGTAGTAGTTGTAGTCGTACCTGTGGAGCTTGTGGGTAAGTGAGCGTTTATGGGATGTGAATAAGATGTTGGAAAATTGTGGTCAACATGGTTTTTGTTGTCCATAATTTTCAATATCTTATCCATGTCCCATGCTTACTTATCCATCAAATCCACAGGTTTATGCTGCTATATCATTTGCTGACTTATAACCTAATATTTTTCTAGGATAATTATTTATCCACTTTTCGATGGTATTTACCATTTTATTACTTATTTTGCCTATATCTGTTCCTTTTGGGATAAACCGCCGTATCAGCTTATTTGTATTTTCATTTGTCCCTCTTTCCCAAGAGCTATAAGGATGTGCATAGTATACTGTTACTCGTTTTTCTTTAGGATCTTTTATCGATTTTTCTATCCCTTCATGATCTAAAAACTCACTTCCGTTATCTACAGTTATTGTTTTAAATTTTTCTTTAAATTTAGTCCCATATCTCTGCTCTAATCTATCAATCATTGTTCTTACGGACTGTTGGGTTTTATCTGGCATTTTTAATATAATTTCCTGCCTACTCATTCTTTCACTTAAAACTAATAATGCAGCACCGCTTCCGCCTTGATTTCCAACTACACAATCCATTTCCCAATGGCCATATATATTTCTTTTCTCAATTTCTGCTGGTCTTTCCTCTATGCTTCTTCCTTTTAAATTTTTGTGTGCTATTTTTACTTTCTTATATTTATTCTTTTTCTTCTCTTTTTTTACCGGAAGATCCTTATTCGTAAGCTTTAGAAAGACATCCCCACGATCTATATAATTATACACTGTTTTTGTACATATTTTTGTCTCGAATATCAGTCCTTTAGCTTCAATATTGCCTATAACAGCATCTGGCGAGTGTTTTTCGTTTGTTATTTTGTTTTCAATATATTTTGCCAATTTGTGGTCTTTTCCTATTTTTAAATTTGGACCCTTGTTTTTTGAGTTTTCTTTATAAACTTGTTGCCCTCTATCCGCACAATACTCAATTCTGAAGGTTAAATCACTATTTAATAATTTTACTTTCCCCTTTACTATTTCTCTTTGAATTGTTCGCACACTTTTTTTCGTTCTTACCGCTATTTCACGCGGTTTGAAGCCTTCTTTCAATAAATCTTCTATTGTGTAGCGTTGTCTTTCTTTAAGGTGTTTATATTTTTTCAATTCTATAGTATTATTATCTTGGCTCATGGTATTCTCCTTTGTTTTGTTTTTTGTAGTTATCAAACATTATACATTAGAGTTTACCATGAGTCTTATTTTTTCTATCTTGCGTCACTTTATTTTACAACTTACCATAATTCAACATTATTGAATATTTTAATATTTTTCGTCCGAATGCCCTTATTTTTTCTCTATCTTGAGTTACTTTATTTTATAACTTTTTAAGATCCTGAATGTGAATGATTACTATTTCAAAAACAGATAAAAAAATTCAATTTTATGAGCGCTATATATTAATCTATAGTTTCTATAATTGTTTCTGACTCGAATACAAAATTGTCTAGTCTCTTTAAATGGAATATTCTCTATAATTAACTTTTTTTTGGATAATTGATTAGATCTTAGCCATTGAAGGACACTTCCGATTCCTCCATTATATGCAGCGATTGCTAAATCTATATCGTAGTCGAATTGTTTTATAAGAAAAGCAAAGTACCAGGTTCCAATTCTTATATTTATTTCAGGAATAAATAAGTCCGAGACCTTAAAAGTATCAATATTTAAACTTTCTGCACTCCATCTACCTGTTCCTTCAGTTATTTGCATTAGTCCCATTGCATTTTTTTTCGAGACAGCTTTATCATTAAAGCTACTTTCAGCTTTAATGATGGCAAATACTAATAAAGGATCTAAGTTATTTGCACCGGAGTATTTATAAACTATATCTTTATAATACATTGGGTATACAAGTTTAATAAAATTATTAAATAAAAATATAGATAATAAAAATATACTAATTATAAATAGAAATAATTTAACTCTTTTTAATTTAATTATGAACAATATAAATTCACCTTAATCCCCATGGTTTTATATACTTGTTTAAGTATAATAGCTTTAAAGTATTATTTCGTAGATCGTCATAATTTCCATTATTATATATTATATGTTTTGCAATTTTAAAATAATCTTCATCTTTTAGTTGAGAATTGATTATTTTCAATACATCATCATCTAAGGCTAATTTATCTCTTTTTTTAATTCTTTCAATTCTAATAGCAAGTTTACAAAACACTACCCAGACCTCAGTGGCAACGTCTAAAAATCCCAGCTTCAAAGGAATTGCAGCATCTATAGCAATTGTATGGCAATTTATATTAGAGTCTATTTCATTCTTAATTTGTTGTGAAATATATTTATGAGTAATGCTATTTAACAGATTAAGCTTTGAATAGTCGTCGTAGACTATTTTCCTTAGCTTACTCCGGTTTAATTCACCTGATGCTAACAATATGCCTTTCCCAAAATGTGATTCGATTTCAATTAAAGCAGGGCTGCCATTTTTCACGATCTTCCTCGAAATATTATCAGCATCAATTACCCTTATGTTATTTTCAAAAAGTATCTTAGATACAGTACTTTTGCCACATCCAATTCCCCCAGTTATTCCAATAATTCTCATCATTTACCTCGAAATTGACATTAATTTTAGCTAATGATATTATATATCAAAATTGCATAAATTTGGAGAGGATAAATATGAGCAAGAAAATAAAATTGGCTGTAGTTGGTGTAACTGGAATGGTTGGAAGAACTTTTGTAAAAGTTCTTGAAGAAAGAAATCTGCCAATTGAAGAAATCTATTTTTTTTCATCAAGTCGGTCTGCAGGTTCAGAAATATCGTTTAACAAAAGGGAATATGTTGTTGAGGAACTTACAAAAACATCGTTTAATAGAGGATTTGACATAGCATTATTTTCTGCTGGTGGAACAGCAAGTAAAATATTTTCGCCTATAGCAGTTTCAAAAGGTTGCGTTGTAATTGATAATAGCAGTGCATTTAGAATGGATCCTAAAGTTCCTTTGGTAGTACCCGAGGTCAACCCTTATGATATTGACTGGCATAATGGGATCATAGCTAATCCAAATTGCTCAACCATTCAAGCGGTTGTAGCATTAAAACCCTTACACCATAAATACAAGATTAAAAGAATTGTGTATACTACTTTTCAAGCTGTTTCTGGTGCTGGAATGCAGGGATATCTTGATCTAGAAGACGGACTTAGAGGGAAAAGTCCAAAGAAATTTCCATATCCTATTGCAGGTAATGTTATTCCACAAATAGATGTATTCTTACCAAATGGTTATACAAAGGAAGAACAGAAAATGATAAATGAAACAAGAAAAATATTAGGTGATCAGACTCTAAGAATTACTTCAACAACAGTAAGGGTTCCTGTTTTCAATGGACACAGTGAATCTATAAATGTTGAGTTTGAATCATCTTACGATCTCGATGAACTAAAATCAGTTTTAATAAATGCTCCAGGACTAAAAGTATTAGATGATACATCAAAAAACCTATATCCGATGCCAATCTATGCTACAGATAAAGATGATACGTTTGTAGGTAGAATACGTAGAGATGATAGTGTAGAAAGCGGTGTAAATCTATGGGTTGTTGCAGATAATATAAGAAAAGGTGCAGCGACAAATGCAGTTCAAATAGCGCAGGAATTGGTTAATAGAATGAAATAATTATTAACGAGTAGTTTATATAGATACTATTAAAAAATAGAGGACAGGAATTAAATAAATTAAAGGAAGGATTAAATAAATTAAGGGTGTGAATCAAATGATAAATATACTGTTAAGTGGTTGTAATGGAAAGATGGGACAGGTTATAACACGAGTATCTAAAGAATATGAAAATATAAATATTGTAGCTGGGTTTGACTTGAATTTATCAATTCAAAATCATTATCCAGTATACTCAAAATTAGACGATATAAATGAGGAATTTGATGTAATAATTGATTTTTCAAGCCCGAATGCGTTTAGTACAATACTTCGATACTCAACAATACGAAAAATTGCATTAGTGATGGCCACTACAGGATTATCACAAGGTCAAATAAATGAACTTAAGACTGCCTCCCATAATGTACCAATATTTTTTACATCAAATATGTCTTTAGGTGTGAATTTATTAATTGATTTAGTGAAAAAAGCAGCGATGGTATTAGAATATAATTTTGACATTGAAATAATAGAAAAGCATCATAATCAAAAGGTTGATGCACCAAGTGGCACAGCGCTAATGCTTGCAAATGCAATAAACAGTGTGTCAAAGAAAAATTACGATTTTATTTATGATAGACATATGCAAAATACAAAACGAATAAAAGATGAAATAGGAATACATGCAGTACGGGGAGGAACAATTGTAGGAGACCATACTGTGATTTTTGCTGGAGATGATGAAATAATAGAGTTAAATCATAAGGCTTTATCAAAAAATGTATTTGCGACAGGAGCATTAAATGCTGCAAGCTTTTTAGCTAAGCAAAAGCCAGGATTTTATGCTATGAAAGATCTTATTGATAGTAGTAAATAGCATTAAAGAGGGCGCGAAATCTTGTGGATAAGGAACAGTTAAATAATAAAACTGGTTTTATTATTTAACTGTTCTTCTATTTATTTTCAGATTGTTATATTTAATTTTAGATATTATAATGGATTACAATATAATTTTACAATTACAATTGTAGAGAATACAAATATAATAAATGGGGGCAATTTTGTATGGCGATTAGAAATATAAGATTAGAAGAGGATTCTATTCTAAGAAAGGTATCTAGGGAAATTGATATAATTGATGACAGGATAATTCAGATACTTCAAGATATGACAGAAACAATGTACAAATTTGACGGGGTTGGGTTAGCAGCTGTTCAAGTTGGTATTTTAAAAAGACTTATTGTAATTGATATTGGGGAAGGTTTGATACAGCTTATAAATCCAGTGATTGCAAAGGAGAAGGGGACTCAAGAAGGAGTTGAGGGTTGTTTAAGCTTGCCAAGCATTTTTGGTGAAGTAAAAAGACCCAAAAAAGTTATTGTTGAAGCTCGGAATATAAATGGTGAGAATATAACAATTGAAGGAGAAGGGCTTTTGGCAATAGTATTATCTCATGAAATTGATCATACTAATGGTATATTGTTTAAAGATAAGGCAATAAAGATTTTGACTCCTGAAGAGTTTAATAAAAGAAAAGAAGAGCGAAGACAGGGCAAATCTAGCTAGGGAGTGAAGTAATTGAAGATAATATTTATGGGAACTCCTGAGTTCTCAATTCCAAGCATTGATATGTTGTTTAAAGAAGGCAAAAATATTATTGCAGTTATAACAAAACCTGATACACCAAAGGGTAGAGGGAATAGGATATCAATGTCGCCAGTTAAAAAATTTGCGCTAAAATTAAACAAACCTGTTTTGCAACCTGAATCAGTAAGAACCGGTACTTTCATTAACGGTATCAGAAATTTTGCGCCTGATCTTTTAGTAACTGTTGCTTATGGTAAGATATTACCAAAAGAAATCTTGGATATTCCAAAATTTGGGTGTATAAATGTTCATGCATCACTTCTTCCAAAGTACCGTGGGGCAGCACCAATCAATTGGGCTATAATAAATGGTGAATCTAAAGTTGGAATCACTACCATGCTTACGGATGTTGGAATGGATACTGGCAATATATTGCTTAAGAAAGAGATTGAAATATCGGAAGATATAACTGCAGGTGAGTTACATGATAAGCTTTCTTACCTTGGGGCAATTGTATTGAAAAATACCTTAGAATGCTTGGAGGCTAGTTCTCTTATAAGCTATGCTCAAGATCATGAAAAGGCTTCATACGCTCCAATTATGACAAAAGATTTGGGGCATATTGATTGGTCAAAGCAGGCTTTTTGTATTCATAATCTTGTTCGAGGAACTAATCCTTGGCCAGGTGCATACACAAGTTACATGGATAAAAAAATGAAGGTATGGAAAACCGAAGTTTTAGAAGATTCAAATCGAACGAAAAAGCCAGGGATGATACTAAGTGTATCAAATAAGGGTATTCTTGTATCAACAGGGGATGGCATTATAAATATAAAAGAAGTTCAGTTTGATTCCTGTAGAAGTATGACAATTTGTGAGTATATTTGCGGTAATAAGATAATTGAAGGTGAACAACTTGGATAAGTATTTAAAAAGATATCTTGGAATTTCAAGTATAATTATATCTTTTTTCTTTGTAATTATAGCCTCTATATGTTTAGGTGTAATCATGTTAACAATTAATATTTATAATATTTTAATGATTTGTGTTCAAATATTTATAAGTATTTTGCTAGTATACGTAATTATTTTATCTGTCGCAGTCTATCTTTTGTATGAAAGAAATTATACTAATAGAATTTTAATGAGGGTAGTGAAGTTATCAATAAAAAAGGTCATGCCTATTTTAATTGAAGTATGTGGGTTATTAAAGATCAATAAGGATGATTTAAGACATTTTTTTATAAAGATAAATAATACAGTTGTTGGGAAAAGTAATAAAAAGTACTTGCCTTGTGATATTCTTATGATATTTCCACATTGTTTACAAAGCTCATCCTGTGTGTTAAAGATAACAAATAATATATATAACTGCAAACAGTGTGGAAAATGCGGTGTTGGAGAAATTGTAAATATCAGTAAAACAGCAGGAATTGATACATGCATTGTAACTGGTGGAACCGCAGCAAGGAATATTCTTTTTAATAAAAAGCCTAAAATAGTTATTGCTGTAGCTTGTGAAAGGGATCTAATGAGTGGAATAATCGATGCACAAAAGATACCTGTTTTAGGGATATTAAACCAAAGACCAAATGGACCGTGTTTAAATACATGTATAGATATTTCAAAGGTCAAAAAGAATATTGAGGATCTTTTATACTAAGGAGAGAAATAAATGGCGATAGATCAAACAAGAGAATTGGCACTAAAAATATTATATGAGGTAAATGAAAAAGCTTCATATTCAAATATAACAATTCATAAGTTCTTTGAAGAAAAAAAGTTAAAAAGCTTAGATAAAGCTTTCATTACTGACTTAGTGTATGGGACGATTAAGTGGAAAATGACGATTGATTGGATGATTTCAAGATCATCAAGAATTAAATTAAATAAGATCTCTCCATGGGTTATAAACATATTAAGGATAGGGGTTTATCAGATATTGTATTTGGACAAGGTTCCCGTTTTTGCCGCGTGCAATGAAAGTGTCGAATTAACAAAGAGATATGGTCATAAAGCATCAAGTTCTTTTGTAAATGCAGTTTTAAGGAATATTGCCAGGAATAAAGAAAATCTAAAATTAGAACTTAATAATAGTAAAGATGATTTGACTAGTCTGTCTATAAAATACTCTTATCCAAATTGGATGATAGAAAACTGGATTGATCAATTTGGAGTAAAATTTACTAAAGAGTTATTGGCTTGCAACAATGAGCCTCCTGAATTTAGTATCAGAGTGAATACCTTAAAGACTACACCCTGTGAATTGAAAAATAAGCTAATAGGTCTAGATTATGAAGTAAATGATGGGAAGTATGTGGATGAAGCATTGACAATAAAGAATCCAATCGGGATTTTTGAAACTGAATTATATAAGCTTGGATATTTTCAAGTTCAAGATGAAAGTTCAATGCTAGTTACCAAGATTTTAAACCCTAAACAGAATGAAAAAATACTAGATGTTTGTAGTGCCCCTGGGGGTAAATCGACACATATAGCTGCAGTTATGAACAATAGGGGATATGTCTTATCTAGAGATATTTATGAAAATAAGATAAAGTTAATTGACGGATCTGCAAAGAGATTAGGAATAAATATAATAAAAACCGAATGTTATGATGCGACTGAGATTGATGAGTCTTTATCCGAAAAATTTGACAGAGTATTAGTGGATGCTCCGTGTCTTGGGTTGGGAATAATCCGGCGAAAGCCTGAAATAAAATGGGTGAGGTGTCCGACTGATATTGAGGAAATAAAAAGAAAACAGATAAAAATACTAAATGTATCTTCAAAATATGTTTGTATTGGGGGAATCTTAGTCTATAGTACTTGTTCAATAAATTCAAGAGAGAATGAGGATGTAGTTTTAGAATTTCTAAAAAATAATACTGATTTTAAACCTGTTGAATTAGATAATAACCTATTTGATAATAGATTATTGTCTAATTCAACGTCAAATTCACAAATACAGATTTTCCCCAACGTTCATGGTATCGATGGGTTTTATATTGCTAAAATGCAAAAGGTTAGAAATAATATACTTAGTTGAAGGATCCTATGTATTTAACGTTATTTTCCTGTTGAATTAGACAATAACCTATTTGATACTAGATTATTGTCTAATTCAACTTTACTGAAGCATGTAGTAAAAATTAATTTTTGCTATTCATTGTCAAAAATATCCTATTATATAATTTTTTCATAATATTTCTACAAAAATTATATTTTTAAAAAATAATATATATCAGAAAAATTAATGTGTACCCTTTGTCAAGGACATTTTGGGTTTTTAACATTCCTCAGAGTCAGGATTGTGAAAGAAATTAATCATAGATTTCTTTGCTGTTGTATTTGCCTTATTGGAACTTGATTTGGATTATTAACAGGATTATGTTGAGGTGAATTTGGTCTAGGAATTATAGGTTGTGGTGGAGCTGAATTTACAACTGTGCCATTTAAGTCACTTTTTTGAGGCTTTGATATTTGACTTAGCCAACGGTTAAATCTTAGGGATACCTGTTCTAAATTATTATCAAACACAGCAACATGGTTTTTAAATTCTTTGTTTGGTATATACTGATAGATAATATTTTTTAGTTTTAGAAGTTCTTTGTCAAATTTATCCATTTCACCTCTAAGTTTTTTTACTTCATTAATAATATTTACATTATCACCTTGTAAATTTTCTTTATTTTCATTGATATGCTTTTTAATATTATTTTCTAAAGAAGAGATGTTATTAGCAATATTAGATAAATATAATAAATTACTATTTATTTTACCTAATTCATCGCGATTTTGAGTATTATAATTATGAAAAAAGCTATGACGTTCAGAAATATGTTCTACGGCTTTTTTGATAAGTAAGAGAGGATCAGGAGCATTCGGAGTATCCGACGATATACGAAGTCTCTCTTCAATATTAGACATTTTTATATCAGCAAATGATTTCATTCTCGTGATTTGATTTTCTGAACTTATGTTAGTTAAACCAACATTTGCTAAATTTACATGCGTTAAACTAGCTCCTAAATTGATAACCAATTCAGTAATATTTTTGTCATTAAGGTAATATAAATAATCTAATTGATTAACATCTGCACCTTTATCAAGCAACATTTGTACCATTTCTTTATTCCCTTTTACAACAGCATAAGAGAAAGCAGGATTACCATATTTATCTACTTGATTAACATCGGTACCATTATCAATCAATATTTGTACAATTTCTTTATACCCATTTTTAGCAGCCCAATTTAAAGCATTTATTCCTTCTTTATACCCATTTTCATCAGCCCATTTTGAAATAATGATTCCTTTTTCTATATCAGTTGCTGTGACTAATCTTTTAAATGCTAAATCAATAATTTCTTTATTCTCTGTATTAATTACTAAATCTAATGCATTTATGCCTTCATTATTTTTTTCAAATAAGCTTTGAATTGTAGATTTATCAAGCAACATTTGTACAATATCTTTATGCCCTTTATGAGTGGCAGCTATTAATGCAGTATTCCCCAAGCGGTTTACTTTATTAACATCTGCACCTTTATCAATCAATATTTGTACAATTTTTTTATTTACTGTTAAAGCAGCATAAATTAAAGCAGTATCCCCAGATATATCTGCTTTATTGACATCGGTACCATTATAAAGCAATATTTGTACAATTTCTTTATACCCATTTTTAGCAGCCCAATTTAAAGCATTTATTCCTTCTTTATGCCCATTTTCATCAGCCCATTTTGAAATAATGATTCCTTTTTCTATATCAGTTGCTGTGACTAATCTTTTAAATACTAAATCAATAATTTCTTTATTCTCTGTCTTAAATACTAAATCTAATGCATTTATGCCTTTATCATTTTTTTCAAATAGGCTTTGAATTGTAGATTTATCAAGCAACATTTGTACAATTTCTTTATTCCCTTCTATAGCAGCATGAATTAAAGCAGTATGCCCATATTTATCTACTTGATTAACAATCTGCACCTTTATCAAGCAACATTTGTACAATTTCTTTATGCCCGTTTCTAGCAGCAAACATTAAAGCAGTATTCTCATATTTATTTTCTTGATTAATATCTGCACTTTTATCAAGCAACATTTGTACAATTTCTTTATTCCCTTCTATAGCAGCATGAATTAAAGCAGTATTCCCATATTTATCTAATTGATTAACATTTGCACTTTTATCAAGCAACATTTTTACAATTTCTTTATGCCCATTATAAGAAGCGCATATTAATGCATCATCTTTTTCTACGACTAATCTTTTCAATACTGCTTCAATAATTCCTTTATCTTCTATCTCCTCCGCTAAGTCTAATGTATCTTTACCTTCACTGTTTCTTCTTAAAAGATTTTTAATTGTTGATTTTTCAAGAATATTTCTAATTAGATCTTTATTATAATTTTTCCCTTTATTATAAAGCTCAATATGTAAAGGTGTGCATTTTTCTACCTTTTGATTTAATTTATTATATCCTGTTAAATCATCTCTATTAACTCTATTCATAAGAGTTGGCTCGTCTTCACATGAACTAATTAATTTTTCTTGTTCAAGTAAATATCTTAAAGCACTTGATCTAACTTGTTTATTTAATAATGATTTAGTAAATTCCATCATCACCATCAAATTTAACAAAAATATTATCAAACATAAATGACATTAAATCAGGATATCTATTATTTAGATTACTTCCATTACCATTAAGTATCTTATAATTAGCCCAATTTATAATCTCTTCAAATAAAGGAGTATTTTGGTGAGATGAATCCCCTTTTACAGCTTCATTAAACAAAGTTGTAAATTTAGTAAGTACTAAATCATGAATATCAGATTTTCTTAAAAAATCAGCAGCATGACTTTGTATTACAGCTATTTCACGATCAAGGAACGGATCATGTTCTTGTGATTGTGCAATATTAAAGCCATATGCGTCATTTAAAATTTGCTTAAATGTCCTTTTATAGTGTACAATATTCCCTTCATATTGATTTGGATAATATTCTTTCATAAAATCACAAGCCAAATTTTCAGCTACAATTTCTCTTGATTTACAAAATAGCTCCTTCAATAAATCGTTAAGCTTATTCTGGCTTTCCTGGATATGTATATTTGTTTTTTTAATTACTTCATTAGAAAATCTTTTTGCAAGGGTTTCTAAAACTTCATTCCACCTCTGATAACAGTAATTTCCAGCATCTCCAATCAACTCAAGAAAGCTATATATATCAAGTCCCTCTTTTTTTTCTTCAACCTTTTCTTTTAGTATATCTGTAATTAGTTTTAGACCTTTTGCAAGAGTTGTATAAGCTTCTTTTCTTTCATCTTCATTAGAAGGTGCTGAGGTTACAGGCTCATTGTCATGTAGCTTTCTAAAAAATGATTGTATTCCATCAGTAATATATTTTGAATCTTTTCTATTTTCATCTTTAGGCAATTTGGACAGATCAATGCCATTTAACATTTCAATTAGTTTAGTATCTGAAGAAAATGCTTCTTCAGGATCATATTTAAGTTCCTGCAATTCTTTTAACAAATAATACGTAGCTGCCGGTGAATATGCTTTTTCACTTGGATTATAATATATCTCCAGTGGTTTAGTACTGTCTGTCAATAAATTCAATACTATAGAATCTTGACTGTTTTCTTCATTTTTCTCTTCAAATTTACTTTCATATTTCTTTTTTACTTTCATATCTTGCTTATTTGAAATTTCAGTTTCTTCTACAGTTCCTTTTGCAGCAGAAGCTGCAGCAGAACTTCCATTTACTTCACGTAAATCACCTAAACGTATGTCCAAATCATTGGTTTTAGCGCCACTACGAGAAAGTATTTCTATAGCTAATTTATCTTCATTTTTGATAGCTTCATGCAAAAGAGAATCTTTGTCTTTTTGAGACATTTTACTAAATTCATTTACCATATCTTGAATATCATTAATATTTTGTTTTTGTAATTGTTTTGGAAACATATTGACCACACCCTTTTGCATAAATTTTAAAAGTTGGATTTTGATGGAAGGAATTTCTTTATTTCTGTTTTTTAGTTTATAAAGTATCAGGAATATAGTATTAGGGTAATCTTTTTTGCATTAGCGGTATACTTATAGCACGGTTATCCGATTCAACACTTAAGTTTGAGTCTGATCTTATAGCATTACTTATAGTAGTATTACTTACAGTGGCACTTGCCATAAACGCAGGGGTTGGTACAGCTGGAAGGACCACTATATTATCCAGTGATATGTTTCTTTCTTGTTTTACTTCTCCAACAAATTCATTTATATTTATTTTTGCTAAATTTTCGTTATATTTTTTTAATTCTACCTCTGATAAGTATGGTTTGATTATTTCTCTTAATTCTCCAAGCTCTTTTTTAAATTTATTTATCTCATCCTCTGTGACTGATTGTTCTCTACGCATTGCATTACCTAAATGAGATACAGATAATAGTTTCCTATTTATTTTCCCCAATTCATCACGGTTAGCTTTATAATTCCAGAGTTTAATGTTAAATCGTTTAGAAGAAGCTCGTTCTATAGAGGTTTTAATATTTGAAACAATATCAGACATATTAACTTTATCAAGTCCACTTCCAATGGAAGATATAGCTTCATTTGCAAATGATATCATCTGTGGAATTTGACTTTTAGCACTTAGTCCAAACAATCCAGAATTTAATCCTAACTGTGATAAGTGTCTATTAGACACATTTGATACAGAAGATCCTAAATTGATAAGTAATTCAGCAGTCTCTTTATGCCCACTTTTAGCAGCAAACATTAAAGCGGTATTTCCATCGTTATTTTTTGCTTCAATATTGGCACCATCACGAACAAGCGTCGCAACAATATCTTTGTTCCCTTTTTTAGCAGCATCCAAGAATGAGGATGACTTGATTATACCTTCTAATGTGTTTCTTAACTCAACAAATTTTTTATTAAATTCATTAGCAATGTTTGCAAAATCATTTTGTGGAGAGATGCTATCAATAATATGAGATAGAGATAATAGTTTTTTATTTATTCCACCTAACTCATAGCTATTTACATAATCAGGTATATTTAAGTTGGACAATTTTTGAAAAGTATCTTTTACATCTTTTTTAACAGATGAGAAATTATCCGGCAAAATAGTGAGCTTACTTGTAATAGTTGCCATTTTTTCATCAGTAAATGATTTCATTGATTGGATTCGATTTTGGGGATTTCTTAAACCAGCTAAATCAACATGAGATAAATCAGTTTTTGATAAATCAGCCCCTAAATTGATAAGTAGCTCTGCAACATCTTTGTTGTTACGCCAATAAGCAGTAAGCATTAAAGCAGTATATCCTTTGTTGGTTTTAGCCTCAACAGTATCAGGATACTTGCTAATAATCGTCTCAGCAACATCTTTATTTCTATTTTGAGCAGCCGCCATTAAAGCAGTATATCCGGTATCTCTTTTAGCCTCAACAGTATCAGGATACTTGCTAATAATCGTCTCAACAGTTTCTTTATGTTCATTTCGAATAGCAAGCATTAAAGCAGAATATACGTCATTGTTTTTAGCCTCAACAGTATCAGGATACTTGCTAATAATCGTATCAACAGTTTCTTTATGTCCTTTTCCGGCTGCAATCATTAAAGCAGTCCTTCCGTAATAGTCTGTAGCCTCAACAGTATCAGGATACTTGCTAATAATCGTATCAACAATATCTTTATGTCCTTCTTCAGCTGCAATCATTAAAGCAGTCATTTCGTTACCGCGTCCATTAAGTTTAAAAATCCATCCTTCATTGATTCTAGCCTTAACAGTATCAGGATACTTGCTAATAATCGTATCAACGACATCTTTATGTCCATTTTGAGCAGCAATCATTAAAGCAGTCCTTCCGTAATAGTCTGTAGCCTTAACAGTATCAGGATACGTGTTAATAATCGTATCAACAATATCTTTATGTCCATTTTGAGCAGCAAGCATTAAAGCAGTCCATCCCTGCTTATCTTTATCCTTAACAGTATCAGGATGATTGCTAATAATCGTATCAACAGTTTCTTTATGTCCATTAGAAGCAGCATGCATTAAAGCAGTCCATCCCTGCTTATCTTTATCCTTAACAGTATCAGGATGATTGCTAATAATCGTATCAACAGTTTCTTTATGTCCATTAGAAGCAGCATGCATTAAAGCAGTCCATCCCTGCTTATCTTTATCCTTAACAGTATCAGAATGCTTGCTAATAATAGTATCAACAGTTTCTTTATGTCCATTAGAAGCAGCATGCATTAAAGCAGTCCATCCGTTATTGTCTTTATCCTTAACAGTATCAGGATACTTGCTAATAATTGTATCAACAGTTTCTTTATGTCCATTAGAAGCAGCATGCATTAAAGCAGTAAATCCGTTAGCTGCCGGTGAATATGCTTTTTCACTTGGATTATAATATATCTCCAGTGGTTTAGTACTGTCTGTCAATAAATTCAATACTATAGAATCTTGACTGTTTTCTTCATTTTTCTCTTCAAATTTACTTTCATATTTTACTTTCATATCTTGCTTATTTGAAATTTCAGTTTCTTCTACAGTTCCTTTTGCAGCAGAAGCTGCAGCAGAACTTCCATTTACTTCACGTAAATCACCTAAACGTATGTCCAAATCATTGGTTTTAGCGCCACTACGAGAAAGTATTTCTATAGCTAATTTATCTTCATTTTTGATAGCTTCATGCAAAAGAGAATCTTTGTCTTTTTGAGACATTTTACTAAATTCATTTACCATATCTTGAATATCATTAATATTTTGTTTTTGTAATTGTTTTGGAAACATATTGACCACACCCTTTTGCATAAATTTTAAAAGTTGGATTTTGATGGAAGGAATTTCTTTATTTCTGTTTTTTAGTTTATAAAGTATCAGGAATATAGTATTAGGGTAATCTTTTTTGCATTAGCGGTATACTTATAGCACGGTTATCCGATTCAACACTTAAGTTTGAGTCTGATCTTATAGCATTACTTATAGTAGTATTACTTACAGTGGCACTTGCCATAAACGCAGGGGTTGGTACAGCTGGAAGGACCACTATATTATCCAGTGATATGTTTCTTTCTTGTTTTACTTCTCCAACAAATTCATTTATATTTATTTTTGCTAAATTTTCGTTATATTTTTTTAATTCTACCTTTGATAAGTATGGTTTGATTATTTCTCTTAATTCTCCAAGCTCTTTTTTAAATTTATTTATCTCATCCTCTGTGACTGATTGTTCTCTACGCATTGCATTACCTAAATGAGATACAGATAATAGTTTCCTATTTATTTTCCCCAATTCATCACGGTTAGCTTTATAATTCCAGAGTTTAATGTTAAATCGTTTAGAAGAAGCTCGTTCTATAGAGGTTTTAATATTTGAAACAATATCAGACATATTAACTTTATCAAGTCCACTTCCAATGGAAGATATAGCTTCATTTGCAAATGATATCATCTGTGGAATTTGACTTTTAGCACTTAGTCCAAACAATCCAGAATTTAATCCTAACTGTGATAAGTGTCTATTAGACACATTTGATACAGAAGATCCTAAATTGATAAGTAATTCAGCAGTCTCTTTATGCCCACTTTTAGCAGCAAACATTAAAGCGGTATTTCCATCGTTATTTTTTGCTTCAATATTGGCACCATCACGAACAAGCGTCGCAACAATATCTTTGTTCCCTTTTTTAGCAGCATCCAAGAATGAGGATGACTTGATTATACCTTCTAATGTGTTTCTTAACTCAACAAATTTTTTATTAAATTCATTAGCAATGTTTGCAAAATCATTTTGTGGAGAGATGCTATCAATAATATGAGATAGAGATAATAGTTTTTTATTTATTCCACCTAACTCATAGCTATTTACATAATCAGGTATATTTAAGTTGGACAATTTTTGAAAAGTATCTTTTACATCTTTTTTAACAGATGAGAAATTATCCGGCAAAATAGTGAGCTTACTTGTAATAGTTGCCATTTTT
>CAVYEU010000073.1:0-32729 GCA_963767415.1 uncultured Eubacteriales bacterium | reverse complement strand
TAAATGAAAACTATTTAAAATTACCAGGAAGTTATTTGTTTACAGAGATAGGAAGAAGGGTTGCTAAATATAAAAAGAACAACCCTAATGCTAATATAATTAGGCTTGGTATCGGAGATGTAACGAAACCTTTAGCTTGCGAAGTGGTAAATAGCATTCATGAGGCAACAGATGATATGGCCTCTGAAAAAACATTTAGAGGCTATGGACCAGAACAGGGATATGATTTTTTAATTAAGAAAATAATCGAAAATGATTATTTATCAAGGGGAGTAGTGTTAGATGAGGATGAAGTCTTTATAAGTGATGGCTCAAAGAATGATACGGGAAATATTCAGGAAATCTTTGGTATAAATAATAGTATTGCGGTTACTGATCCTGTTTATCCTGTATATGTTGATAGTAATGTTATGGCTGGAAGAACTGGTAGATTTAATAAGAATGGTTACTTTGAAGGGATAACATATTTGCCTTGTAGAGCTGAGAATGACTTTATTCCGGCGATACCAGAAGAGAGGATAGATTTGATATATTTATGCTATCCAAATAATCCAACTGGTATGACTCTTACAAAAGAAGAGCTAAAAAAATGGGTTGATTACGCAAAGGAAAATGGCTCAATAATTCTTTTTGATGCTGCATATGAGGCATTTATTCAGGAGGAGCATATACCCCATAGTATTTACGAAATCATCGGTGCAAAAGAAGTTGCTATAGAGTTTAGAAGTTTCTCAAAGACAGCTGGTTTTACGGGTACAAGGTGCGCTTATACTGTTGTTCCTAAAGCTTTAATTGGATATTCATTAAATGGAGATACCCATAAATTAAATGATCTTTGGAACAGGCGCCAAACTACCAAGTTTAATGGAGTTTCATATATAATACAAAAGGCAGCTTGTGCGATTTTTACTAAAGAAGGGAACCAACAGATAAAAGAAACAATAAACTATTATATGAGGAATGCAAGTATAATTAGAACTGGTCTTGGAAGTCTAGGGTTACAAATATTTGGAGGAGTAAATGCTCCATATATTTGGCTAAAAACTCCAGATGATATGGAGTCTTGGACTTTTTTTGATAAACTGCTTAATGAAGCAAATGTGATTGGAACGCCAGGATCGGGTTTTGGCCCGAGTGGGCAGGGATATTTTAGACTGACAGCTTTTGGCAATTATGAGCAGACAGTAGAGGCCGTAGAAAGAATAAAAGAAATGATTAAGGCATGATTAAAGGAGATCTATAATGTTTAGTTGGGAGGATCTACAGGACAGTTGCTTAAACTGTAGAAAATGTGGATTAGCTACATTAAGAAAAAATGTGGTTATTGGAAGGGGTAACCCCAATGCCTCTATGTTATTCGTAGGTGAAGGACCTGGTGAACAGGAGGATATTCAAGGGCTACCTTTTGTGGGACCAGCAGGAAAGCTTTTGGATTTACTTTTGACAGCACTTATGGTAAAAGAGGATTCTTACTATATAACGAATATTGTAAAATGTAGACCCCCTGGAAATAGAATACCTTTTGATGAAGAAGCTTTCCAATGCTTACCTTACTTGAGAACCCAATTGCAAATGATAAAACCAAAAATAATTATTTGTTTAGGAAGTACTGCAACAAAGTACATAGTTGATAAAGAGGCCAAGATAACCCAGGTACGAGGTCGGATAATTGAAAAAAAAGGTTACTTAATAATGCCGACTTTTCATCCTGCAGCATTATTAAGAGACAGCTCAAAGAAAAGGCTGATGTGGGATGATTTAAAAAGTGTATTATCAGGAATGCCACAAAAAAAATGATAAGAAGCTTTAGTAAAAATAACGTCTTAAAGCATATGATGAGATAAAGCATCTTTAAGTTTTTTATAATATCCTTTGTTTTTTCCTTTCAACCAGTTCATTATATCTTGTTCTATATATATCAAACTTAGGAATAGTATTATTTATAATTGATTGTTCAAATGGAATTTATTTATTTCCTATTTGGAAGTTTATATCAAAAATCAAGTAGGAGGTGGTTTATGCTGTCTTCTACTCGATTATGTTTGCAAGTATATCTATAGATATACCAGGAATATTAATTTTTGAACTGTCTACGATTTTCATATTATTAGACTGAGTAGGATCATAGAAACAGCTATCATAAAGTACGAAACTCCAGTTTCCCTGGGGGAGTACGATTTCTTTTGATTCAAAATTGGGATTGTAAAACACAGCTATATCCTTCCAAATGTCACCATTTGCATGGTTTTTTAGTATAAAGCCAACGAAATTAGGAATAGGATAGAATAAGAACTCTAGATTATCGTTTATTTCCTTTATATTATTCATTCTAAATGCTGGATGATCTTTTCTTAGCTTAATTATGGTTTTAAAGAATTCAAAAACATCTTTGTATTTAGTCTTCCTTGACCAATCAATCTGATTGATGTTATCAGGTGAGTTATAGCTATTATGATTAAGTCCTTTTGTTCTAAGAAGCTCATCTCCTTCTTGCATAAATGGAATACCCTGTGATGTGAACAATATGCCGTAGCATAACTTAATAATCTTTTGTTTTTCTTCTTTAGAAGAATATTGGTTGGTTAAACTAATCTTATCCCAAAGAGTAAGATTATCATGCGATGAGACATAATTAATAGTTTGTGATGGAAGAATGTCTTGCGTATAGCAACTATTTACTTGATGATGCCTTGAAAATCCTGTGACTAAAGCACGAATAGTGTCCTCCTTGTAAGATCCGCCATTTGCAAACCCAGGCTCATAGGAATTAAACGTACTGCCCTTTATTGCATCTCTCCCATCATCTCTAAACGCTGCTATGCCTGGGAGTATATGAATATTTTGTTTAATTGCTTTTTTATAATAGGGTAGGGGAGAATAATCAGCAGTCCAGCCTTCGCCGTATAGAAGTATGTTTTCTTCAAGATTATCAAGTTCTGTTCGTATTTGCTTCATTGTATCTATATCGATTAAGCCCATAAGATCGAAGCGAAACCCATCTACACGATACTCTTTTGCCCAGTATTTTAGTGAGTCAATGATCATTTTCCTAACCATTGGTCTTTGTGTGGCCAGTTCATTACCACAACCTGATCCGTTGGAAAAATCGCCAGAATCATTTTTTCTATAGTAGTAATCAGGAACGATTTTATTTAGGGAAGAATCCTCTGTTTTAGCTGTATGGTTATAGACAACATCTAAAATTACTCTAATGCCACTTTGGTGCAAAGTTTGAATCATTTTTTTAAATTCGAAAATTCTGCTGTTTATTAGGCAGGGGTTTGTTGAATAGGATCCTTCAGGTACGTTATAGTTGAGAGGATCATAGCCCCAGCTGTAAACATTGTCCGCAAGAGAAGATTCGTCTATTGTTATGAAATCAAATACTGGTAGCAGGTGAACATGAGTGATTCCTAAATCAATAAGATGGTCTAAACCTGTTTTTTCATTATCTATATTTTTAGTGCCTGTTTCTGTCAGTCCTAAATATTTACCTTTGTTTACGATACCCGAGTCTTTATAGGTTGATATATCTCTTATGTGTAACTCATATATTATTGAATCTTGAATAGATCTAAGTATTGGTTTTAAATGTGTTCTAAAACCTTTTGGGTCAGTATCTGCAAGATTTACGACAGCTCCGAAGTTACCATTTACACTAACGGCTTTTGCATATGGATCGCAAGCTTCATTTATAAGACCATCTATATTTACCTCAAATGTATAAAAATAACCTAATAGGTCCTCTTGAATTTCAATAGACCAGGTACCATTAACACTTTTTTTCATATTAAAAATTTTGGTTACTTCTAAATTTATATTTTCATATAACTTTAGTTTTACATATAAAGCATTTGGTGACCATACGCAAAATATGGATTTTTCCTTATGATAGCTTAGTCCTAGGTCATTTAGATTATAGGTAAATCTGTTCTCAAAATCCGTTTTCTCAAATAAATGAGATATTGAAATGAAGCTTGCAATATCAATATTATTAATTAAAATGTAATAATGCTTATCAAATGGTTCTAAACTTTTGCATACTTTTATAGCGAATTTTCTTGTGGTATTAGAAGTTATAGATTTATCTAAAACAATTTCAGAAATATCAATCCTTGCTTCATTATCTGCTGTTAAAATAATATTTTCATTAAAAAGATCAGTTAAAAGTAAGTCGAAATTTAATTCTACAGCAATAAAATTGTAGCAATCTGATTTTTGTATATCGCAGCTTTGAATCTGAAGATCTTCGAAATAAGCCTTAACTATCTTACGTGATTTAATAAATTTATTCTCATCGATAAAAAATTTAATACTGTTTTCCATTAGAAAGATGTCTGTTGTGATCCCATGATTTTTTGGAAGTAATAAGTGCCTTTGAGACACTATATCACAAAACGCGAAGTCATTACCAAACATGCTTTTACGTAACACAAAGCCTAAATTATTTGCTGACTTTTTATAAAAATATTGAAAGTGGCCATATTTTCCGAAACTATCTTCATTATTAAACCCGATTTTTGTTAGACGATTGTTTATAGTATCATGCCAAATCCAAAGGTTCCAATTTGAATAATCATTATCATATCTATAGTAATGAAACTTAAAATCACAATAATAGACATCTGAAGCTTTAAAAAGAATTTCTTCTTCGTTTTCAATAAGATATACATCCAGGTGATTTTCATCAAAAGTTAGAATAGAGAGGTCGAGATATCTATTAAATTCAATGTCTTTTTGAACCCAATCGTTGGTATAATCGCTTTTTCTTACGATAAACCCAATTGCATTGTAATTGCAATCTTTGCTTAATTCTAGAGTTGCAATTCTACTAATATGATCATAAGACGTAAAATTTAATTGTATGCCGTTATTTGATTCAGGCCAGACCCAAATATTCCAGTTATCATAATCCTCTTTAAACCTCGAATAATGAAATGAAATATATAAATTTGTTTTACTATATAATAACTTTTCTGCTGAAATAGGAGTAATCAAAAAAATCCCTCCTGAATATTTTTTAGACTATTACTATTATACTATATAAAATATTTGAATTTGTATAGTAGTAAGTTTTTTACAATATCGCAAGTAGTGCTTAAAGTAACAAATACTTTCTGTAAAAGCACAAACAAAACCTATGAAAAGCATTTTTATGATTTTTGTTTGTACCTTATTTTGAAGTTATTCTATTGGTTTATTTTTACTCGTTATTTATAGCTCTTTTAGTTTGATTTATTGATACCATTATTAGAATTTGTTTAGGTCTCTTGTGGAGAATTCGTTTTTGGCATATCTTGTGACATCTTCCTTACAAAGTCTTCTTGTTCCCTTTTTTAATCTGATCAAAAACTTTTTTAGCATATTAGGTGTAGTAACATCTGTATATACTATTTTTTAAACCGTACTCAAAGTTATGTAGTTCTCTTGATTTTCTTACAACTACAGCTTGAATTGTAAGAGGGACTCCAACATTAATATTTATCTTCAATTTTTGGTACAAAGGGAATTCTGATTTTGAATAAAGGAGGATACCTGTAAAACTAATATTTTTTATTAAGCCAATATGCTTTGTTTGAGATTCTCCAATTTTTATATTAGAGTATACTGAAACCGGGAACCTTTCTGATAAACGCTTATTTCTTAAAATTTCCATGCTATCAATTGTAATAGATAAATTATTGGCTACCTTGTCGATCTTGATAATATTACAACTTGCAATATAAATCTCATTTTCAGATTCAAATCCTAGAACAACAGGATCCCCTTCACTACATTCAAACATAACAATTTCATCAATAAAGTTTAAAACTAAATCATCAAAATTTTTATCAACTATTACACACCTAAATAATCTTTTGCCAGAACAATGACGAATTGAAACGATGTCATTTTTGTTAATATTCATAGACCATCACTCCATAACATAAAATAATTAGATAACAAATAATCAATCTAAAATTAGATCCTCGCTTTTTTTCTTATAACTTTATCGGATAAAACTTTGAATAATATTACTTAAAAAACAATTTTTTTTAGAAAAGCTAACTAACAATGATTTACAGTAATATTTAAATATTCTTTATATATTTTTATTATATAACAAAATGTAATAAAATACTATCATTCTAGAATTATTAATTTGATAAAAGGAGGAATGTAAAATGTTATTTGATACCCACGCTCATTATGATGATGAAAAATTTGATATAGATAGGGATGAGGTTCTCTCAAATCTTCATACTGCAAACATAGCATATGTATTAAATGCTGGGACTGACTTTGCATCATCAAAAAGCAGCGTTGTTTTAGCTGAAAAATACAATTTCTTTTATGCAGCGGTAGGAGTACATCCACATAGTGCGAACTCAGTAGACGATGCTGTAATTGCTTCATTAATTGATTTGGCAGATAATAAAAAGGTAGTAGCAATTGGAGAAATAGGGTTAGATTATTACTATAACTATAGTCCAAAGGATACCCAACAGATCGTGTTGTCAAAACAGATCAACTTAGCCAAAGAATTAAAATTGCCGATCATACTTCATGACAGAGACTCTCACGAAGACATTCTAAAAACAATAGAAAAAGAAACAGCAAAAACTATTGGTGGGGTTTTTCACTGTTTCTCAGGAAGTGTCGAAATGGCAAAAATTGTATTAGATAATAACTTCTACATTTCTATAGGAGGGCCAATAACCTTTAAAAATGCAAAAAAAATCATCGAGGTTGTTAGATATGTCCCTCTAGATAGATTGTTAATTGAAACTGATAGCCCATACCTTGCCCCAGAACCAAACCGCGGGACGAGAAATGATTCGCGTAATTTGACATACATAGTACAAAAGATTGCTGAAATTAAAGAACTGGATTTCTCAGAAGTTGCTACTCAAACAACTAAAAATGCAAAAGATGTGTTCAGAATTTCAAATACTTTGTAAGCTCTACATAGGCTGTCTTACATTTTTTGAATTATTTACAAATGTTTAGTATAAAGATTATTGCCAAAGCTATCAATTACAACAATAGCTGGGAAATTTTTAACAGTCAGTTTTCTTATTGCTTCAGTTCCCAAATCCTCAAAAGCAATTACTTCTTGAGATGTAATAGACTTTGATATTAGGGCAGCAGCACCGCCTACAGCAGCAAAATATACTGCTTTATGTAGTTTTATAAAGGAGATTACCTCCTCATTTCGTTCTCCCTTACCAATCATACCCTTTAACCCAAGTTCAATAAGTCTTGGAGTATATGCGTCCATTCTTCCACTGGTTGTTGGACCAGCAGCACCTATAATCTGATCGCCTCTTGCCGGACAGGGACCAACATAATAAATTATTTGATCCTCTATACAAAATGGTAGCCCTTCAAACCTAGAAAGCATTTCGATCATTCTCTTATGTGCTGCATCACGAGCTGCGTAAATAATACCACTAATATTTACCATGTCTCCCGAATGTAGATCTAAAACTTTCTCTAAAGTTAATGGTGTCGTCAATTCTTTTTTAATAGAATACTCCTTTTTATATACCAACTTATATTTCCCTCTCTTTATGCCTAGTTGCATTACATCCGATACTTACTGCTACTGGCAAACCTGCTATATGTGTTGGAAATACTTCAATATGGACAGATAATGCAGTAAGTTTACCGCCAAACCCACCAGGGCCTATACCAAGACTATTTATACTTTCCAATAATTCGTTTTCAAGCTCGTTTATATGCTGTAAGATATGTGGTTTATTTAAAGTACGTAACAAAGCTTTTTTAGAAAGAAGAGCTGCTTTATCCATTGTTCCTCCAATACCTACACCAACTATAATAGGAGGACATGGATTAGAACCAGCATTCTTAACAGTCTGGACAACAAAATCTTTTATACCATATAAGCCATCTGAGGGTTTTAGCATTTTTATTGCACTCATGTTCTCGCTTCCAAATCCTTTTGGAGCAACCACAATTCTTATTTTGTCTCCAGGAACAATATCATAATATATAACGGCTGGTGTATTGTCATTAGTATTTTGCCTAAGGATAGGATCGTTAACAACCGATTTTCTTAAATATCCATTTTTATACCCTCTTCGAACACCCTCGTTAATTGCATCTGTAATATTGCCACCGATAACATGAACGTCCTGCCCAACTTCAACAAATATAGAAGCCATACCTGTATCTTGGCAAATAGCCAGATTCTGCGTTCTTGCAATTTCTGCATTATCAATCAAGCAGCGTAGCACATATTTTGCTGTTTCAGATTCTTCAATATGGACACCTGACTCTAGAGCATGAACAATATCTTCATTAAGATAGAAATTCGCCTCTATACATAAATTTTCAACAACATCGATAATCTTATCTATATGAATCTCGCTCATTTTTGTTCTCCAAGTTGTAGTTAATTATTAGTATAATATCTTATTGAATTTCTTTGTGCAATATTATAATTAATCAGTTTTCTGCGATGTCTAATTCTAGAAACTCACTGCCCTTTTTTTATAATCATTCCTTATTCCTGTTCTCATATAATCAATAAAGTTATTAATCAAAGCAGCAGCGCGAGCTTTTGTAAGTTGATCATTTGGTTTGAAATATCCAAAACTGTCACCTTTTATCAAACCAATTTTTTCTGCTATATATACAGAATTTCTTGCATACGTTGGTATATCATTGTTATCTTTAAAGTTCGTTACAGCCGTAGGACCTGGAGCAAGATTTTCTAGTCCCAATGTTCTCATTAAAATTACTATTGCGTCAGCTGTTATTATCGAATAATTTGGGCCAAAATTTTTATCTTCCCTACCAGAAATAAGCCCTCTATTATAGGCATTTTCAAGACTTACATAGTATATATCATCCACTGAAATATCACCAAAAGGTAAACTAGACTGTATCGTAGATGTTCCGGTACTATTCACTGGGGTTAATACTGTAGAATTACTTGCCAAAAGTGGGTCGGCAGGAACTTCTTTTGCAGCCAGTACAACCGCTTCTACATATTCAGCTCTTGAAATATATTGTTCAGGATTAAACAACTCCTCATTACCTTGAAAAATTTCTAAGCTGAATAGCATGTTGACGTCGTTCTCTGACCAATGTCCTTTGATTTGATTCGTATTAGGAATGAATAGCCTTCTATTCAATGGAAAGGTTTCAATCTTTAAACTATCGCTTTTTTCAATTATATTATCAGTTGAAACACCCCCTGATGTAAATTCAGGAAGCTTTGATGTATATTCTAAAATACTGTTATTGTTTTGGACTTCAACATACCCACCATCAAAACTTATAATTGCAGGCTCGTTTTGATAATATTTTATTTGTCTTGTCATTCCTTGGGATAGCTTAATATTTATCGTTCCGCCCCATTTTTCATCAACATTCCCATTTTGACTTTCATAATTAATAACATAATTTATATTTTGTGTTTCGGCAGTACTCCAATACTGAATATATCCATATGAAGAATTATTAATATCAACAATAATTTGACCAGTAGTAGGTGTCGTTCCAGCGCTTCCAGTGCCTCCAATTACTTGGTATACCTTTTTGCCAAGAATATTTCCAACAAAATAATTAATAGCGGGTTTCAAATCTGTTAGATAAGTCCCAGTGAAACTATAGCTTGTTAAATTGTAAGTATTATTACCAATTTTAATTATTTCAGCTGGAGTCCCATATATTGATGTTTGGCCTACTTCCTGACTTGTACCTTTATCAGTAAGATATGTATCTAATATAATGGTTCTATTCAAAGTCGAAAGATTCAAAGCATTTTTTAAGTTATAGGTATAGACAGTCTCAATATAACTCTGTTTTGTTGTACTATTTTGCTTAATACTCTTTTTTATGTTCAAGGTGCCATCAAGTTCAATTGGTTCACCAGATAAAAAGCACATCTCTTTATAGTTATAATTAGTAGTAGTGCCAGCCTCTCCAGATGAGATTCCTCCTTCATACCCACAATCTCCCATTCTTGCATAAGAGTTACTGTGAAATAAATATATAATACTTATCAATAGACAAAGAACGAAGAGTTTCATAAATATTATTCTTTTCATAAGAAAAATCCCCCATTTGCTATTCTACAAAAACCATATAAGCGTCTGTTGATGTAGCTAAATCCTTCTTGAGTATTTCCACATTTTGATCAACTTTTAGATCAGTAAGTGATCCCAACTTTCCGGCTTTTATAACAATAGTATTTTTAAGGGTTGTAACATCGGTATCGCTAGATGTTCCCCAAATTTTTGAATTTGGATCTAATACTTCAGAATTACGTATACTAAATCCTGTTATCTGCGTAGAATCGTTAGGATCAGTTGTAACTTTATAAATCTGTCCTTTGATATTCAAAGAACCATAGGGTGCAGTGTTTATTTGCAATGCATTTGTCGCATCAGCGACAACATAGACAGACTGTCCCAAAAATGAATTAGGATCATATCCAACAAAATCTCTTTGACCTAAAACTCCAGTATTATTTAATATCCTAGTATCAAAAGTAATATCAAAGCTTTTTGGAGTATTGTAAAATTCCCAAGCTTCATCTTTGTATTCTGAAAATGATTCAAGTGTAAAATTTTTGTCTTCGTTAATTTTAGAAATTTTACCTCTATAAATCTCTACCTGCATTACGTTTGACCTATCACTTATATCAACGACATTTGCATAAAATGACCCATCTGCAAATTTTCTGTTCGCCACAATAGAGGCTTCATCATTAGAGACAATACTGCTTCCATATACAAGTCTTCCATTCTTTATAACAATAGTTCCATCACCATACGCAATTGTTTTTGAGTTATTATTTATTTCGAATTCTCCAGAACCTTGAATTGATTTTATTATAGTATCATCATATATTGGCAATTCAGTATCATTATTTTCTCTAAATGTAACAAAAACAGCCATTTCTTCTCCACCGTAGCCCTTTTCAACTGCAAGATAAGCTTCCTTGTTTCTATACAATTTGTTGGCCTTACCGATATCAATTTCTTCATCATTTGAAAATATTTCACATCCATTTCCAAGAATAATGCTATTAAATCCTTTTTGATCAACCATAGACCAGTTATCTTTATCAAGTCTTTGTTGATTTTTTATAACCACTTGATTTAATTTATCGTCGAAATATGCAATGACGCCCTTATATACGTTGGTTATTAAGTTCTCGTTACCACCTATAGTAATTTCCTTTAATCTAGTTAACTTACCAGTTTCTTGTAAAAGCATTTTTATTCTATCACCATTTTTTAAAACAATATAATCAGTTAATTTTTGATTAAGATAGATTGGAATAGTATTGTCATAGCCAAGAATTTGTTCATCTCCATCATCAAACTTAATTGCAATTGATGATGGCATTTTAGCTAAAACCTTCCCAAAACGCTGAACATAATTATCTACAGCACTTATAGAATCAAGATTTCCATTATTATCAAGTTTAACAAACACTGAATCCCCTGCATCAATATCAGCCAGGTTTGTCGGTTTACCATTTTTAATAACTTGTATCTTTTCCGGATCAATATACCTTATTAACTTATACGACGCTTGATTTGGATTGTTGCCTGATTGGTCAATAGAATCACCATTTTCATCAAAAAGTGTTATATATTGAAGAGTAGGATTGTTGTCCTCTACAATACCTCTAAAAACGCCTTGACTTACGTTATTTGTATTTAAATCTATAATATTTATGCTTTGAACTATATTATTTTTTAGGATTAAAACAACTGGCATGTCTACAGTAATTCCATTTGCATCAATTATGCTGTTATTTAAAAAAAGAGGAACGTTAGGGATCATCTTATACGTTTCATCGCTACAAGTGTTGGGATCAGATATAATATTCTCAGGGCTTAGTCCTCCATTCGGATCCAAAAGCGTAAACAAATAAGATACTTCAATACTCGAATTATTAAGATCAATTGCCTTAACCGTAGCTCCAATACTCACATTATTATCTGTATTAGAAGTAACATTAACATACTTGACAAGATTATCACTAGTTACAATATACTGGATGTTATCTCCAATTTTTACTTGATCACAAAACCCAAGATTATTATTTTTATATACGATCAAATTTTTATTTGCTGCAGGAACATCTTGCCCCATAAGCTCATCAACACTCGAACTTGGAGAATTTTGGATATTCGTTACAATTATTCTATCTAATTTACCATTAACATTCCTAATATTAACATTTCTTGTAATAACACTTGTTCCATTTGATAAATCCTTACTTTCACTTATATTCTCCACTGTTCCAACCCTTTTTTCATATTTTAGAATAGGAAAAATAAAATTTTCAGCATTTTTTATAATTTGTGCAGCCTGTTCGCGGGTTAAGAATCCTGTAGGGCTAAAATTACCTACATCGTCGCCATTCATTATGGCATTTTCTAGAACGGATTCAATATACGGAACATCTATTGGACTAGCATTCTTCCAATCATTATAGTCATTGAAAATTTTGTTCTGTCCATATGTAGGTAAGATTCCTAATGTCTTGCAAATCCAGAAAGCCATATCTTGCCGCTTTGCATAAGAAGTTCTTATAAAACTTGTAGATGTAAGAGTATTAGGATCAGCTAAGACGTCGGCATAATCCGCCGCAGATATCAAGCCATCACTCGAAGCAAGGCTAAGATATCCATCAGACCACACTTTAGTTGCACTACTTTGTTTATTAGGTCTTGTTTTTGCATTATCAATTGCTTCCCCAGCTTGTTGCGCTGCTCCTTCTTTACCTGCTGCTACATAAGCTAAAGCAATTGCTTCTTCTTTACTAAGTATATTTGAATACCCGAAATTTTGATTTCCATAGCCCTTCATAATACCAAGGGCGCCTATTTTCGTAAATTGCTGGTTTTGCCCAAGAATTAGAATTTCCAACGTCAATATAATTTATATTTTTCATCATAACAGGTGCATCTTCGATTCCGTTATAGGTCTTTTGGGGTACTTCTGACGAAGCACCAAAAATGCAATTTTGAACGATGATATTAAAGACAAGAACACAAACAATCGTAATTATTTTAAATTTTCTTTTTTTATTCATAAAACCCTCCAAGGCTATCACCAAAAATATCCGATAAAAATAGTATCTACTATTCTTATCGGATATTTTTATGACAAGAATAAAGTATAATATTATAATTGAGTTTAAAGAAAGAAAATGTTAATAAATAAATAGATATGGTAGAATAGCATAGATTAGTTTGTACCTAAAATATATTTATTGGAGATTTATAATGGGTTTCTTTGACAAATTGAAAGAAGGCTTACAAAAGACCAGAAAGAATATTACAGAAAGAATTGATAAAATATTGGTTACTTTCGGTAAGATTAATGATGAGCTCTTCGATGAGCTTGAAGAAATACTGATCTCAGCTGATGTGGGTGTTGATACCACTATGACAATTATTGAGGACATTAAAAACAAGGTTAAAGAAAATAGGATTGTCGATGCCTTGGAGGTTAAAGAATTATTAAAGGAAGAAATTACGAGAATATTTGAGGATGATCAGGATAATGGACTTAAGCTTAATGGTAACCTTACAGTAATATTGGTTATCGGTGTTAATGGAGTTGGCAAAACTACTTCAATTGGTAAAATTGCAAGCCTAGTTAAAAACAATAAGAATCGAGTCATGGTCGCTGCAGGAGATACTTTCAGAGCCGCGGCAATTGACCAGCTTCAGATTTGGGCTGATCGAGCTGGCATTGATATCATTAAACATGCAGAAGGTGCAGATTCTGCTGCAGTAGTTTTTGATGCTATACAAGCGGCCAAAGCTCGAAATATCGATGTTTTGATATGCGATACTGCTGGTAGACTGCATACGAAAAAAAATCTTATGGAAGAGCTTAAAAAGATCAAAAGAATCATTGATAGGGAAATTGAAAGTAAGTCCTGTGAAACACTGTTAGTACTTGATGCAACTACAGGTCAGAATGCAATCACTCAAGCAAAGCTTTTTGGTGAAGCTATTGGGGTAACTGGTATTATTCTTACGAAACTTGATGGTACAGCAAAGGGTGGGATTGTAATTGCCATTAAATCAGCTTTAAATATTCCGGTTAAGTTTATTGGTGTTGGAGAAAAGCTGGAGGACTTACAGAAATTTGATTCAAAAGAGTTTGTTGAAGCCTTATTTTCAAATTAATTATTGGGAGGAATTCAAGTTATGAACGATGATATTAGAATGATTTATGACTACTATAAAGAAAAAAAGAAAAAAAATAATACTAATAAATATAAGTATTTAGGTATTGGGATTTTATTACTACTTCTTATTGTGATAATTATTAATATTTATCTAAAGATCATTCAACTAGACGAAATTGGTGGGTTTTCTAGTGTATATCTGATCAATTTAAGATATAAAATAATATTTGCATGTATTAGCTTTGTGATAATTTTTATTGCTTCTTTGATCACAAATATTTTTATTAAAAAAAATGTGAATCTTTATTTTAAGGAAAATGATCTTAGCCCTAAAAAGTTTTCTATAATTTGGGTTTCCCTAAGCTTAGCTTTAGTTGGGGCTTACCTTACCAAAGATGCTTTTTACCAAAATGCTTTGGAATTTTTAAATTCAGTTAAATTTGGCACTTATGATCCGATTTTTGGTACCGATGTAGGTTATTATGTCTTTCAAAGACCATTTTTAATGTCTATTTATAGCTTTTTTTCAGGCTTTTGGATATTTATGATTATCTATACATTTATTAGTTATCTTTTAAGACTGTTTTCCGGAAGTCTTATGGATTCTGGGCAATTAAGTAAATTATCTTTAAAGAGCCTAAAGATTCGAACAGTTCTCAGACACAATTTAATAAATATTGCTATCTTTTTTATAATTAAAACATTTTCATACAAGTTTTTAAAGGAAGGTGTTTTATTTTCAACCTTTAATAACGAACTTAAGGGTGGAGGTTTTGTAGATATAAATGTATGGATGCCTTATTATAAAATAATACCGTATGTTTTAGGAATAATTACTTTAGTTGCTTTTTTCTTTATTTGGAAAGAGATGTTAAGAAAAGGCAGCTTATACAATCGCAGCATTTCCAGCTATATGGTTTGCTGTTACGATTTCAGCTATGTTTATAAATTCGTTTATTGTAAATCCAAATGAGTTAAACCTTCAGATGAAGTATATTGAATATAATATTGAAAAGACTCGAGAGGCATATGGCTTGAATACTGTTAAAAAATATATTTTCCCTGAAATGAAAGAGTTATCTCCTGAAATTATGAATAGAAATATAAATACAGTTGATAACGTTAGAATAGTAGATTATGATTCAACATTAGCCAGCGATAAGCAACTTCAAAGCAATACTAACTTTTATACTTTTAATAGTGGAGATATAGTAAACTATGTAATTAATGGAAAAGAAAGCCCTGTTTTTATTACCGCTCGTGAAATCGACAAAAATAAACTTCCGAATAAAGAATATTTGAATACGACTTATAGGTATACCCACGGGTTTGGTGTGGTATTTAATCCAATTAATAAAGTTACCCCTGAGGGTCAGATTGATTTTATCGTGAACGGAATTAAAATGGATTCTACTGATCCAAATTTAAAAATTTTAGAACCTAGAATTTATTATGGTGAGTTGACTTCTGATTATGTTTTAGTAGGGGCTTCAAATGGTTTAAAAGAGGTCGATTTTGATGGAAATAAAGAATGTGTGTATGATGGAAAAGGTGGAATTAAGCTAAACTTTTTAAACCGCTTACTGTTTTCAATTAAATATAGTGATATTAATATGCTTATATCAGGATATATTTCATCAGATACAAAAATTCTATTAAATAGAGAAATAATTAATAGGGCCAAAATGGCGCTCCCATTCTTAAATATTGATGAAGACCCTTGTATAGTTCTCACTGATGATGGCAAACTCAAATGGGTTTTAGATGCATATACAACAAGCGAATATTATCCTTATGCGCAGAATTATGGGAGTATGAATTATATCAGGAACTCTGTTAAAGTTGTTATCGATGCTTATAATGGAACAACAAAATGCTACATAGTTGATAAAAATGATCCTATAATTAAGATGTATAAAAACATTTACAAAGATGTACTCTTGGATGAACCTATTCCTCAGGATATAGCAAAGCACTTGAGATTTCCTGAAGCCTTATTTGAAATTCAAACAGAAAAGATGAAAAAATATCATCTTGAACCAACAGATGCTGCTATATTCTTTTCAAATACTGATCTATGGGATGTAGCAAAATATGCATATCACAGCACTGACGTTCTGGAGGATATTCATCCGTACTATAATATGATAAAATTACCTGGTCAGATTGGAGAAAAAGAAGAGTTAATATTAATGAGACCTTTTACTCCATCTGGAGGAACAAAGCATAACATGGTGTCATGGCTTGCTGTTCGTAACTCATCAAAAAACTATGGAGAAATGGTGCTGTTTAGTTTCCCAAAGAATACAAATATCTTAGGTCCAGACCAGGTAAATGTTAAGATAACTCAAATTGATAAGATTTCAAAAGATATCTCTCTTTGGGATCAGAAGGGATCGAATGCATACAAAGGGGATCTACTTGTAATACCTATTGAAGATAGCGTATTATACGTACAACCTATATTTATAAAGGCGGAAAGTGAATCATCAATCCCTGAGATGAGAGAGATTGTAGTGGGTTACCAAAAAGGTGATGAATTCAAGTATGGAATTGGGAATACTTTAGATGAATCTTTAAATGATTTATTCAAAGGTACATTTAACTTCACCACCGGAGGGACTAATACAGTACCTGCTTCACAGGATGATACTAATAATCTAAATGTTAATATCCATAATAATGAATCACAAAATGGGCTAGATAGTAATACAAAAGTTGATGAGGATTTAATCAATGAAATAAAAAGTAAGTATACAGATTTAAAGAAACAGCTTAATGACTATGGTAGTTTGATTGAAAAATTGAAATAGGTGTTCATTGACTTAAGAAGGGAGTTATTAACATGATTAAAGTAACTTTAAAGGACGGTATTGTAAAAGAATATAAAGCCAATGTAACTATAAAAGAGGTTGCAGAAAGTATTAGCCAAGGGCTTGCTAGGGTTGCACTGGCTGGTGAAGTAAATGGAGCAGTAAAAGATTTAAATTTCAAGCTAATGACTGATTGTACACTAAATATTCTAACCTTTGATAACGAAGGAGGGAAGCGCACTCTTTGGCATACTGCATCCCATGTTTTAGCGCAAGCAGTAAAGAGGCTTTATCCTGAAACTCGCCTTGCAATTGGACCTTCCATTGATACTGGGTTTTATTATGACTTTGATATGGACAAACCTTTTTCATTAGAAGATCTAGAAAAAATAGAACAAGAAATGGCACATATTATAAAGGAAGACTATAAATTAGAAAGACATACTAAAGGACGCGATGAAGCAATAAAATTTATGGAGGGTTTAGATGAGAAGTATAAAGTTGAGCTTATAAAGGATTTACCAGAAGGAGAAGAGATTTCTTTTTACAAGCAAAATGACTTTACAGACCTTTGTGCAGGTCCTCATGTTCCTTCAACAGGCAAAATTAAGGCATTTAAGCTGTTGTCTGTTGCCGGTGCGTATTGGAGAGGAAATGAAAAGAATAAGATGCTTCAAAGAATTTATGGGACAGCCTTTTTAAAGAAATCAGATTTAGATGAGTATCTATTTAGACTTGAAGAGGCTAAAAAGAGGGATCATAGAAAACTAGGGCGTGAGCTTGATTTATTTGATATTTTTGATGAAGGTCCAGGTTTTCCATTCTTTTTTCCTAAAGGAATGGTTCTTCGAAATATTTTAGAAGATTTTTGGCACCATCAGCATAAGATACACGGTTATCAAGAGATTAGAACACCAATTATTTTAAATGAAGATTTATGGCATAGATCCGGCCATTGGGATCATTACAAAGAAAATATGTACTTTACTAAGATTGATGAAGCTGATTACGCTGTTAAGCCAATGAATTGTCCTGGTGGTATGCTTGTTTATAAGAGAAAACTTCATTCATACAGAGATCTTCCACAAAGAATTGCAGAACTAGGGCTTGTTCATAGGCATGAGTTGTCAGGTGCATTGCATGGACTGATGAGAGTTAGATGCTTTACTCAAGACGATGCTCATATATTTATGACGCCCAAACAGGCTAAAGATGAAGTCCTAGGGGTTATTGCATTAATTGACAATTTCTATAGTGTATTTGGATTTAAATACAAAGTTGAATTGTCTACAAGACCTGAAAATTTTATGGGAACCGAAAAACAGTGGGATGTAGCAACAGCCGTTCTTCGTGATGCCTTAGATACCAAAGCAATAAAATATAAGATTAATGAAGGAGATGGAGCTTTCTATGGACCAAAGATTGATTTCCATCTTGAAGATTCTATTGGCCGTACCTGGCAGTGTGGAACTATACAATTAGATTTTCAGATGCCTGAAAGGTTTGATCTAACTTATGTTGGCGCAGACGGGGAGAAGCATAGACCTGTCATGATTCATAGAGTAGTATTTGGTAGTATTGAGAGATTTATCGCTATCCTTACTGAGCATTTTGCAGGAGCTTTTCCAGCATGGCTTGCGCCTGTACAAGTTAAAATTTTAGCGATAGTTGATAAACATCATGATTATGTAAAAGAAGTTAGAAATATCTTAGAAGAAAAAGGAATAAGGGTTGAGATTGATCTTAGAAATGAGAAAATTGGTTATAAAATTAGGGAAGCTCAATTAGAAAAGATTCCTTATATGCTAGTTGTTGGTGATAAAGAAATGGAAAACAAAACTTGTGCTGTAAGGTCAAGAAAAGATGGAGACATTGGATCTGTACCAATAGATGAGTTTGTAAATAAATTGTTACAGGAGATTGAAAATAGGACTCATTGAATTTGGAATTAATATAATTAGAGAAGACACAATAACCGTCACTTTGTCTTCTCTAATTATATTAATTCTTCATAAACTAGCTTATTTCCACAAAAAACCAAAACCCACTTCAATAGATTTTTCATACAGCTAAGTTCACTTGCTGTTTTGTATCTATTTAATTCTTCTTTTGCTTCTTTTATTTTACTCTGCAGTAAACTGTCGGTAAACACGTTCTTTTTTATATACTTTACTTCAAATATTGCATTATATTTTGTCACAACTCCGGATCTTTTTAGTAGGGCTATATCTATAAAACCGCCTTCAACTTCATATTCACTTTTTACAAAATAAATCTTACTCATCATGAAATATGTTATCATGATAAGTTTTATATACTTTTCATCAAACTTTATAAAATCTCTATTTGACAGCTTATTTAGAGTTGTTTCTATCATAGTAACTATACTTTTTATATCCCCATATAAAGCTATTTTTTCAATTGCACTTCTTATATCTGCGACATCCAGATCATATACTGCTTGCTCTTTTATGACACTACCAAAAAAATCAAAGTACAGCTCCTTTATTACATAATTTGGTACTACAAGCTCTACTGAATTCGTTCTAGGCTTACTCATTGTCAAGAACCCTAGATAAAAAAGCAATGAGTTAAAATCATCTCGCGAAAACTCTTTCGCTAAGCTAAACTCAGCTGTTATGGCAGTGTCTTGCGGTATTCCTTCTATTATCTGTTGTAATATTTCATAATTTTGCTCTTTGTTCTTTAGATTAAATAAATTAGCGATTTTTTTATAATCACTTGATATATTAGTATCTATAAGTTGTTCAGGCTCCTCTTTAGATATATTGTATTCAGATAAATAATATAAAATCATATCACTATTAAATACTTTAGTTTTTGCCTTTTTATTAAATAGATAGCCATTATAGTATTGTTTTAACTTTGGTAGTTCTTTTTCTATATCGAAGCGCTCACTTATAATATACTCTTTGCAAAGATTTATTACTTCTTCCTCGGTAAATCCTAGACACTCGTTGAATATATACTCAGTTGTTTTGTTTCTTGCAATGTTAAATCCAGAAGTCAAGCTATCTAATGTCACAGGGCTTACTCCTGTGGCAAATATTCTTTGAATCAAGCCATTGTCTGTTCCGGATTTTAGTACCTCATACCATTTTCGAACAAATCCAGTTTTACTAACTGTCTCTTCAAATACATCCACCTGAAAACTTAGAAGCTCATTCGCAAAGTGATCATATTCATCTATCATTACATATAATTTTGTGTCAATTTGAGATGACATTTTGGTCAAAAATTCATCAAATATATCTGACGGCATGTCATTTTTGTTGTATGGTGTTACTTGAAAATTATATTTTTCTTCGAACTTTGTTAAACCATTAATTACTTTATTAGTAAAACCGTTTAGTAAGTTTTCTTTAGTTGAAGTATTTATGCCAGAAAAATTAAATTTTAAAACATAGTAGCTATTTCTTTTGGATGTTTCATTTTTACCAATATATGTATTTCTAAATAATTTTTCGAAGTTTGATTTTGCATTTATATCATAATAGTATTCAAGTATTGACATAAAAAGACTCTTACCAAAGCGCCGTGGTCTTAGAAAAAAAATATAGGGCGCTCCAAGACTTTCGAAAAGTTCAATATACTTTGTTTTATCTATATATAAGTAGTTTTCCTCAACTATAGTTCTATAATCACTTATTCCATATGGAACCTTTTTTTGTTTTATGTTATTCATTTTACTTAAAGCTCCCTATTCCATAAATATTTTTCTGTATACCATACCTAATTATATTATTTTTATGAAGAAATGTAAAAGAAAAAACGTCACTTTTATATTCAAAGTCTAATAAAAAAAGTATATACTTAATCAAGAAAATTACTTTGTTAGAAAAAGGTGGGAGGATTATATGAAAAAAGAACCTATCGCAATAATTGGAATGGCATGCAGGTTTCCCGGAAATGCTAATACTCTAACTGAATTCTGGGATTTATTGACAAATGGTAAAGATGCAATAGTTGATGTTCCTGAAGATAGGTGGGATAAAGATGATTTGTTTGATTCTGACTATACTAGACCCGGGAAATTACACGTAAAGCAGGGTGGTTTTATCAAAGATGTTGATAAATTTGATGCACAATTCTTCAGTATCTCTCCCGTTGAAGCACAACGTATGGATCCAAATCAAAGAATGCTCTTAGAGGTTACTTACCAGGCTATAGAAGATGCAGGATTAAGATTAGAAAAAATCGCAGGAAGTGACACAGGAGTCTTTATCGGATGCGGTTCTAATGAGTATATGGAAATTGTTCATGGATATAAGGAAAGAGGAAATATAGGACCAACATCCAATACTGGTATATCATCTGCTATTTTATCAAACAGAATATCATATGTTTTTGATTTACACGGGCCAAGCTTCTCTTTAGATACCGCTTGTTCTTCGTCTTTAGTAGCACTTCACCAGGCATGCGCAAGTGTTTGGGAAAATGAATCTGATACTGCAATAGTTGGCGGTGCAAATATGATCTTGAAGCCTGAATGGTTTATGGGTTTTAGTAAAGGTGGTTTCTTATCTCCTGATTGCAGATGTAAAGCATTTGATAAAAAGGCAAATGGTTATGTTAGGTCTGAGGGTGTAGGCGTTATAATATTAAAACCACTATCTAAGGCATTGGAAGATGGCGATAGAATATACGCTCAAATAATTGCAACTGCGATAAACGAAGATGGTAAGACACCAGGAATAACGGTTCCGAATCAGGAAGCACAGGTAAAAATGCTAGAGAGGGCATACAAAAAGGCTGAAATTGATCCAAGTTCTATTCAATATGTAGAAGCTCATGGTACGGGTACCCAAGCAGGAGATTCTCGTGAAGCAAATGCTATAGGGTCAATTATAGGCAGGAACAAAAAAGATGGTGATCATGTATATATAGGTTCTGTTAAAACTAATCTCGGACATTTAGAGTTTGCATCAGGAATGGCAGGATTGATAAAGTTAATCCTCTCATTTAAGAATAGAAAGATACCTAAGAATCTACACTTTGAAGAGGGTAATCCAGAGATTCTATTTGAAGACTACAAAATAAAGATACCTACAAAATTGATGGATTGGCCTAATCCAGAAAAAACACTATTTGGAGCAGTAAACTCGTTTGGATTCGGTGGAGCTAATGCTCATGCAGTATTACAAGAAGCACCGGTACAGCACAAATCTAAACCTAAATCAAAGGACATTCCAAATGTATTCGTAATATCAGCAAAATCAAGCCAATCACTAAAAGAACTGGCAAAAAAGTATATAGAATATTTAGAAGAAACTAATGAAGAACTAAGTAATATTTGCTGCAGCCTACTAACTAGAAGAACAATGTTAGATTATCGGCTAAGCATAGTTGCGAGCAGCAAAAATGATGTTATAAACCTTTTGAATAGTTATCTTAAAGGAGAGACAAGACTGGGGCTTAGTATTGAAAAAGCTCAGATCAAAAATAAAAGATTAGCATTTGTGTTTTCGGGACAAGGACCACAGTGGTGGGGAATGGGTCAGGAATTATTAAAGAAGAACAAGGTATTTAAAGAAAAAATAATAGAAATAGATAGGATTTTAAAAGAATTTGGATGGCTAAAAGAAGAAAATAGCAGTTTGCTTAAAGAATTAGCCAAAAGTGAAGAGCATTCGAGAATTAATGAGACAGCTATTGCCCAGCCTGCTATATTTGCTATTCAGGTAGCATTGTACGAATTATGGAGCAGCCTTGGGGTAAAGCCTGAAGCTATAATTGGACATAGTATTGGAGAAGTCGCAGCAAGTTATGCAAGTGGTGCTTTGAGCTTGGAAGATGCGACTAAGGTTGTCTACTTACGAAGTAAGTGCCAAACTGTCTTAGAGGGAAAAGGGAAAATGCTTGCTGTTGGTCTTAGTGCTGATGAAATCAAGCCTGAATTGAATGAATATATAAACATTGCAGCAATAAATGGCCCCAAGACTTTGACTTTATCAGGAGATGCAACTGCTTTAGAAGAATTATCACAAAAACTTACAAAAAAAGATGTTTTTAATACATTTTTGCGTGTAAATGTACCATTCCATAGCTTTTTTACAGAATCAATAAAAGATGAATTCATAAGTTCTTTAGGGAAAGTAGAAACTAAGAAAAATCCCATTGTTTTATATTCAACAGTTGAAGGAGAAGAGATTGATGGAACAGAATTAACTAGTGATTACTGGTATAAAAACATAAGACAAACCGTGGAGTTCTACCCCGCAATAAGCAAAATGATCAAAGCAGGCTATAACACATTTGTTGAGCTTAGCCCACACCCTATTCTTGCAACAGGAATAAATGATACATTAGCAAAAGAGGAATTAGAAGGAATGAGTCTCCCTAGCTTAAGAAGGAAAGAAGATGAAGAACTTGTATTCTTTGATTCACTTGCTAAATTAATAATTTCTGACAACAAAATTGACTTTAAAAAATTGCTGGGAAAGGATAATAATTTTGTAGATCTGCCATATTATGCATGGCAAAGGGAAAGATACTGGATAGAGTCAGAAGAATCAAAAAAAGAAAGGATTGGCAGTTTTATTCATCCGCATCTTGTGGGATGTAAGCAATCAGTCAGGGATCCAAACGACCAGATATGGGAAATTAGTCTAAACAAGCAAACTGAAACCTACATAAACGACCATAGGGTGCAAGGACCTATGGTTTACCCGGCTGCAGGTCATTTAGATTTAGCAATGACTATAGCGAAGTTATCTTTTGGTAAGGACTTTGGGTTTATTGAGGATGTTCATTTTGAAAATGTTTTATTGCTTCCTGAAGATGGAACAGCTGAGGTCCAGTTTGAAGTCTCTTCAGACAGTGGAAACTTTGCTTTGTACTTAAAATCCAGGGATTCAAATTCACAATGGAAAAGATGCTCATACGGTAAAATCAACCACTGCCATGGCAACTCAGCTCAATATCTGGGTCAAGAAGAACTTAGAGGTAGAATATTCAATAATGAAGATTATGCAAAGCTTGAGTATATCTAAGATGGCTGAATATTTATTAAAAGAAATTCAAAGTAGTGATGAAAATAAGGTAATTACAGAAAAGAGTCCAACGGATAAATGGATAATACGGCAAAAAATAAATCCGAGTGCTAAGCTTAGGTTGTTCTGTTTCCCAAATACTGGAACAGGAGCATCTTTATTTTCTGGATGGGATGAGTATTTACATAGAGATATAGAAGTTTGTGCGATTCAACAACCTGGCAAGAAGAATAGAATTGATGAAGAACCAATTACTGATATTCCTCAATATCTTAAAGAAATAACCAAAGCAATGTTACCTCTTCTTGACAGACCATTTGCTTTGTTTGGGCATTGTATGGGTGGACATCAAATAACCCATGTAAATAATTATCTAATAGAAAAATATAATAAAAAACCATCATATTTATTTATCAGTGCAACAGTACCGGCTTCTAAACCAAATATAATGATGGACATCTTTAAAGAGACTCCTCTGTCAGAAGTAGAACAAATACCAGAAGAAAAGATATTTGAGCTCTTAAGAATAGCTGAATTTGGAGAAGATATGTTTGTTGACAAACAGAGATTAAAAATATTATATCCTTCAATAAAAGCAGATATTACATTAAACAAAAAAATAAAGCCTATACAAGATGTATTTGGTACACCTATTGTAGCTATTGCAGGGCAAGATGACACAGCACATTCTGTCGAGGAAGTTAGGGCTTGGGAAGAAGAGCTTTCAAGCGAGTTCACGCTTAAAGTCATCCCTGGAGGGCATCATTATTTAAGAGAACCTGAAGGCAAGAATATGCTTTTGGAAGAACTAAATTCCATTTTATTTGACAGTATTAGTTAGATAAACTAAAAATTAATTAATATAATTAGGGAAGACAAAGTGACGGTTCTTTAAGGCGTCATTTTGTCTTCCCTAATTATATTCTCGACACATCACCATAATTTTCGGCGATTACTTTTTACTCTTTTACTGCGGTTAATGTATAATTCTCTAAATTCATTACTACTTTGCAGACCGTTAATAAATCAAGTCCAATAATAGCTTCTAGTTCAATACCATAATTCATAGCACCAACTTGTATACTAAAATTTGTTGCTAGATTGCTGTCAAGGCTTACAACATCAATTTTCTTTTCAATGACAGATTCTGATCCTCCTATTCCTTGAACAGAATTGATAATATCTGTAGGCTCTGGTTTCATGCCTAAATTATGTGCAATATCTCTTGAAATTACTGTTGTGGATGATCCAGTATCAACCAAAGCGTTTTTAATTGTAACACTTCTATTCCCATACATTAGAGTAGCATCCACATAGATTAATCCATCCCTTAAGTTAATGTTTATCATTATAGCTGCACCCCCAACCACTTTTTAACGCCTATATTTAACACATTGTTTGAAGTATGATAAATATAATACTCTCTTTCCTTATGAACTTTGTGTAACTCGATATATTTTTGAAATGCACCATCGCCATCTTCTGCAAAATTTCCAATAACATCCATATGTTCAACTATTCTTTTATCTTCCTCGGTTCTTGCATTTGTCGCTTCAATAAGTACCCATTGGTTAGGGTAATTCTTTCTTACATCTTCCCAAATCATTTAAATTACCTCCCTTGTTATTTTGGTTCTTCTATTTAAACTTCAAATTGAACTTCTGTCAAGTCTTCAATTATGAAGAAATGTAAAAGAAAAACGTCACTTTTATATTCAAAGTCTAATAAAAAAAGTATATACTTAATCAAGAAAATTACTTTGTTAGAAAAAGGTGGGAGGATTATATGAAAAAAGAACCTATCGCAATAATTGGAATGGCATGCAGGTTTCCCGGAAATGCTAATACTCTAACTGAATTCTGGGATTTATTGATAAATGGTAAAGATGCAATAGTTGATGTTCCTGAAGATAGGTGGGATAAAGATGATTTGTTTGATTCTGACTATACTAGACCCGGGAAATTACACGTAAAGCAGGGTGGTTTTATCAAAGATGTTGATAAATTTGATGCACAATTCTTCAGTATCTCTCCCGTTGAAGCACAACGTATGGATCCAAATCAAAGAATGCTCTTAGAGGTTACTTACCAGGCTATAGAAGATGCAGGATTAAGATTAGAAAAAATCGCAGGAAGTGACACAGGAGTTTTTATCGGAGGAATACTTGTGAATATATGGAAGTTGTCCACGGATATAAGGAAAGAGAAAATATAGGACCGACATCCAATACTGGAATATCAGCTGCTATTTTATCAAACAGAATATCATATACTTTTGACTTACATGGACCAAGCTTTACTTTAGACACCGCTTGTTCTTCATCATTAGTAGCACTTCACCAAGCATGCAGAAGTATTTGGGAAAATGAATCTGATACTGCAATAGTTGGCGGTGCAAATATAATCTTGAAACCTGAATGGTTTATGGGTTTTAGTAAAGGTGGATTCCTATCTCCTGATTGCAGATGTAAGGCATTTGATAAAAAGGCGAATGGTTATGTTAGATCTGAGGGTGTAGGAGTTATAATATTAAAACCACTATCTAAGGCTTTAGAAGATGGAGATAGAATATATGCCCAGATAATTGCATCTGCGATAAACGAAGATGGAAAGACTCCAGGAATAACGGTTCCGAATGAAGAAGCACAGGTAAAAATGCTAGAGAAGGCATACAAAAAAGCTGAAATTGATCCTAGCTTTATCCAATACGTTGAAGCTCATGGCACAGGTACTCAAGCAGGAGATTTTCGTGAAGCTAATGCCATAGGATCAGTCATAAGCAAGAACAAGAAAAATGGTGAGCATGTATATATAGGGTCTGTTAAAACCAATATGGGACATTTAGAGCTTGCATCAGGAATGGCAGGCTTGATAAAGCTAATACTTTCATTAAAGAATAGAAAGATCCCTAAGAATCTTCACTTTGAAGAGGGCAATCCAGAGATTTTATTTGAAGAATACAAGATAAAGATACCTACAGAATTGATGGACTGGCCTAATCCAGAAAAAACATTATTTGGAGGAATAAACTCATTTGGATTTGGTGGAGCTAATGCTCATGCAGTATTACAAGAAGTACCAGTGATGCAGAAATCTAGCCCTAAGCCAAAAACAAATCCAAATGTATTCATAATATCAGCAAAATCAAGTCAATCACTAAAAGAGCTAGCAAAAAAGTACATAGAATATTTGGAGGAAACTAATGAAGATCTATGTGATATTTGCTACAGTCTAATAACTAGAAGAACTTTGCTAGATCACCGGCTAAGCATTGTTGCAAACAGCAAAAATGATGTCATAAGCCTTCTGAATAGTTATCTTAAAGGAGAGGTACGGCTAGGGCTTAGTATCGAAAAAGCTACCGTTAAAAATAAAAATCTAGCGTTTGTGTTTTCGGGGCAAGGACCACAGTGGTGGGGAATGGGCCAGGAATTATTAAAGAAGAGTAATGTATTTAAAGAAAAAGTAATAGAAATAGATAGGATTCTAAAAGAACTTGGATGGCTAAAAGAAGAAAATAGCAGCTTGATTGAAGAATTAGCCAAAGGTGAAGAAGATTCGAGAATTATGAGACAGCTATTGCCCAGCCTGCTATCTTTGCTATTCAGGTGGCATTGTACGAATTATGGAATAGTCTTGGGGTAAAGCCTGAAGCTATAATTGGACATAGTATTGGAGAGGTAGCAGCAGGTTATGCAAGTGGTGCTTTGAGCCTGGAAGATGCGACTAAGATTGTTTATTTTCGAAGTAAATGCCAAACTGTCTTAGAGGGAAAAGGGAAAATGCTTGCTGTTGGTCTTAGTGCTGATGAAATCAAACCTGAATTGAATGAATATATAAACATTGCAGCAATAAATGGTCCCAAGTCATTGACTTTATCAGGGGATGCAGATGCTTTAGAAGAATTATCACAAAAACTCACAAATAAAGACATTTTTAATACATTTTTACGTGTAAATGTACCATTTCATAGCTTTTTCACAGAATCAATAAAGGATGAGTTCTTAAGTTCTTTAGAGAAAGTAAATACAAAGAAGAATTCTATTACTTTATATTCAACTGTTGAAGGAGACGAGATTGATGGAACAGAATTAGATAGCGATTACTGGTATAAAAACATAAGGCAAACCGTGGAGTTTTACCCCGCGATAAGCAAAATGATCAAAGCAGGATATGACACATTTATTGAGCTTAGCCCACACCCTATCCTTGCAACAGGGATAAATGATACATTCTCAAAAGAGGAACTAGAAGGATTGAGTCTTCCTAGCTTAAGAAGGAAAGAAGATGAAGAACTTGTATTCTTTGATTCACTTGCTAAATTAATAATTTCTGGCAACAAAATTGACTTTAAAAAATTGCTAGGAGAGGATAGTAATTTTGTAGACCTGCCATATTATGCATGGCAAAGGGAAAGATACTGGATAGAGTCAGAGGAATCAAGAAGAGAAAGGATTGGTAAGTTTATTCATCCGCATCTTATGGGATGGAAACAATCAGTCAAGGATCCAAACGACCAAATATGGGAAATTAGTCTAAATAAACAAACCGAGCCCTATATAAACGACCATAGAGTACAAGGACCTATGGTTTATCCAGCAGCAGGTCATTTAGATTTAGCGATGTCTATAGCAAAATTGTCTTTTGGTAAAGACTTTGGGTTTATTGAGGATGTTCATTTTGAAAATGCTTTATTGCTTCCTGAAGATGGGACGGCAGAAGTCCAATTTGAAGTATCTTCAGACAGTGGGAACTTTGCTTTGTACTTAAGATCTAGGGATTCAAATTCACAATGGAAAAGATGTTCATACGGTAAAATCAACCACTGCCAGGATGAGTTTACTTCTACTCCGATTGACATTCAAGCAATCAAAACCAGACTAGCGAAAGAAAATGTAATAGAAAAAGAGCAGCTATATAATCTAGATATTGGTGAAGGGGTACAGTTGGGGGATGCTTTTCGTGTTGTTAATAGATGTTTTTACAATCAACGAGAGGCTCTAACTGAGATTCACGTAAATAAATTTATTCAGTCCAATTATAATAAATTTACATTTCATCCAGTATTGTTTGATGGCTGTATACATGCAATGTTATTAATATTTCAAGGTTTAATAGCATTTGATACTGCTGTCTTTCTTCCAACATTTTTTAATAAAATTAAAATAAACTTAGATGTGGCTATATTTGATAAAATATGGAGCTATGCTCAAATAATAAATTATGATAAGGAAAAAGTATGTTTTTATTATTGGATTTTCAATGATAAAAATGAATTGATCATGGAAATAAAAGACGGTATGGCTAGTTCTATTGAAGGCACAAGGAAAAAAGAGAAGACCTTGGAAGATTACTTTTATAACTATCAGTGGCAAATAAATAATATTGAAGAAACACCTACATCTGCATCACATGGTAACTGGATGGTCTTAGAAAACAATACAACTATATCCAAACGAATTAAAGAAAAACTAAATGGTAGGGATTACTGTAGCTTTGTAAACAGTATAAAAGAATTTTCAAACTCACTGAATGTAGAAAAAATAATTTATTTGTATGGGTTGGATGAAAATAACGAATTGAATAGCTCTATGTTAGTGTCAAATCAGTCTCAAACAGGAAAAGACCTAATCACCATGATGAATATATTAAATAATCAAAATCTATCCCCTAAAATTTATATTGTTACAAATGGTGTTGAACAGGTAATTGGAGATCAAAAGAAAACATCTCCTATTTCAGCACCTATATGGGGAATGATTAGAGTTGCGATGAATGAGTTCCCAAATATCAAGATAAAACTGATAGATCTAAGTTTTTCTCCTTCTGAGAACGAGATAGGAAATCTATTAAAAGAGATTGAACTTGATGAGGGTGAAGAAGTATCCTTAAGAGGGAAAGATAGATTCATTCATGTTTTAGAGAAATCTGAACCTGAAATATTGCTTGAAAGATCAAAGAAAAAGGTAAATGCTTTAGGGCATCCATTTAATACAGTATTGGGAAGTAACAAAGTTCTGGATAGCATAATGCTTAGAGAGTTTAATAAAAAAGAACCTGAGGATGATGAAGTCGAGATAAAGGTCTATGCTTCATCCTTAAACTTTAGAGATATAATGCTAGGAATGGGAATGCTTAATGATGAAGCAATTGAAGGAGGGCTTTTTGGCAAAAACCTTGGCTTAGAATGTTCTGGAGAAGTGACTAGAGTTGGCATAAATGTAAAAGATTTTAAAGAAGGGGATAAAGTCATTGCGCTATCTTCTAATAGTCTAAGTGGAATTACTTATGCAAAAGAATGCTATGTAGTTAAAAAGCCAGAACACTTTACATTCGAGGAAGCAGCAACAATTCTTACAGTTTATCTAACATCATATTATTCGCTAAATTATCTATGTAGGCTAAAAAAAGGGGACAGAGTGCTTGTACATGCAGGTGCTGGAGGAGTAGGAATAGCTGCTATAAGATTAGCACAAGTTTTTGGTGCAGAAGTATTTGCAACAGTTGGGAGCGAGGAAAAGAGGAAATATTTGAAGAATATCGGAGTAGATCATGTTTTTAACTCCCGTGATCTAAGGTTTAAAGATGAAATAATGAAGATTACTCAAGGTAAAGGTATAGACATAGTAATAAACTCAATTGCTGGTAAGGCTATTACTCAAAGTATAAACTGCTTAGCACCTTTTGGTAGATTTGTAGAGATTGGTAAGAGGGACATATATGAAAATAAGAGGATAGAATTGAAGCCTTTTGGAAATAATCTAGCATATTTTGCAGTCGATGTTGACAGATTATTAAAGCAAAAGCCTGAATTCTCAAAAGAGCTAATACGCGAGTTTATGCAGCTTTTTTACGACAAAAAACTATTTCCACACCCGTATGAGAAGTTTTCAGTATCAAATGTAAAAGATGCATTTTTATTCTTAAGCCAATCAAAGCAAATAGGTAAAGTGGTCGTATCTATGGAAGGTGAAATAGAGGTGCTACCTTCAAAAGAAATTAGATTTAAGCAAAATGCAGCATATTTAGTTACAGGGGGCTGTGGAGGGTTTGGTATCCATATTGCTTACCACATGGCAGAACGTGGAGCAGGAACTATTGTCCTGATGGGAAGAAGTGGAGTCAAGGGTAAAGAGGAAGAAATCCTTGTCCAAAAGATGCAGAATCTTGGAACCCAGGTAATTATAGCTAAAGGAGATGTTACAAAAGAACTTGATGTATTAAGAACAGTAAATGACCTTGAGAATAAGAAAATCCCATTAAAAGGTATAATTCATGCTGCAACCATTTTCGATGATGCTACAATTCTTAATTTAGATGAAGATAGATATATGAATGTAGTAATACCAAAAATGCTAGGTGCATGGAACTTGCATAAAGCTACACTAAACTGTGATCTTGACTACTTTGTCATGTTCTCTTCAATCTCTGCAGTGTATGGGAATCCAGGGCAAGCCAACTATTGTGCAGGAAATATATTTTTAGATAAATTTGCTTATTACAGAAGGAGTTTGGGGCTTCCAGCCAACACGATCAACTGGGGTGTAATCGGAGAAGCCGGATTTGTAAGCAAAAATGAAAAAGTACATGATATATTAAAAAGCCAGGGTTGGACAGCATTTACACTACAGGAAGCAGATAAAATATTTGATAGAATACTGCTTGATAATCCTATTCAACAAATCGCAATAGATGTAGATTGGACTAAAGTAGGAGAGTTTTTCCCAAATAATAAAAATTCTGAAAGGTTTGGTAGCCTAATAAAAGATGATCTAGAAGGAAATGGAAGTCACAGCAAAAACAAAGATAGTATAAAATATTTATTGCAAAATGTTCCTCTAGAAGATCAAAAAGCTATGCTATCTGATGAATTAAAGAGAGTAATCGCAAGAATATTGGGTACTGATGAAAATAAAGTTGAATTGGATACACCAATAAGTAATATGGGTATTGATTCATTAATGGCAACTCAGCTAAATATCTGGATAAGAAGAATTTGGAGGTAGAATACTCAATAATGAAGATCATGCAAAGTTTGAGTATATCTAAGATGACTGAGCATTTATTAAAAGAAATTCAAAGTGGTGATGAAAATAAGGTAATTACAGAAAAGAGCTTAACGGATCAATGGCTAATAAGGCAGACAATAAATCCAAATGCAAAGATTAGATTGTTCTGTTTCCCGAATTCCGGAACAGGGGCATCTTTATTTTCCGGATGGAGTGAGTATTTACATATAGATATAGAAATTTATGCGATTCAAAAACCTGGCAAAGAAGATAGAATTCATGAAAAACCAATTACTGACGATAATCAATATCTTAAAGAAATAACCAATGCAATGTTACCTCTACTGATAGACCATTTGCTTTGTTTGGGCATTGTATGGGTGGACATGAAATATCCCATCTAAATAATTATTTAATAGAAAAACATAATAAGAAACCATTATATTACTTGATGACCTCATCGGCCTTCTCTTCGCGCAGAATTTCCAGAATGATCTTCCGCGCATCGGCCGCATCCAAGCGCCCAGTGCACCGTGCCGCCGGCAGCGGTGCATCGCGCTTCGAACTGCTCGAGGTACACGCCGAGATTTTCTAGTGCCCCATCCTTAATCCGAGAGGCTGCTGCGCGGAGCGCCTGCCAATCCGGCTTCTCCGCTACCAACCGCGCGCGCTTGGCTTGAATCACGTCGATCGCGTGAGCCACATTCTTGCGCAAC
>CAVYEU010000072.1:0-12182 GCA_963767415.1 uncultured Eubacteriales bacterium | reverse complement strand
ATAGTCTATCTTCACCTTCTGGATATTTGCCTTCGTTTAATTGAAAATCATGCGATAAATTCAATACCTCTTCATATGACTTATATCTAAATGATTTATCAGGGAGCCACTCATGTAAATCTTTATCTCTACCTGAATATTCAAACCTAACATGCCTGAAATGATTGCTGCACTTTGAAGGGCTCTTGTATATGGGGATGAAATTATTATTTCGGCATCTACAAGCCTCGAATTTTTTGCAGCATTTTTAATTTGTTCTATTCCTTTGTTTGTCAATGGTGCAAGATCGTTGCCATGTCCAATAAAGCCTCTTAACTTTACAAATGAATAATCAGGTTCTCCATGTCTTACCATAATAAACTTCGTCATTCCACACCTCAAAATTACTTGATATTTCAAGTTTTTTGTTTTATCTTTATACAAATTTTCAATGCTTCTATCATAAGTTTTTTCAGCAGATATCGAAAAGAAGATCCAGGAACTTGATTTAATTTTCTATGGTATGCAACACATTCGCAGCATTTGCTATGCCTTGAACATTGATATTACAACTGCAAGTTATTTTATTATCGCAATTCATTAAAGAAGTACCTCCAATTCAAAGTTTTACACATTCATATATAATTGCTTCATCATTTGGCAACGGACTACAGTATTTGTATTGCATCATATTCACTCTTTAGAATTGCCATATAAATAGCATCTGCATATTTTCCATTTGTATATACCTTTTGACGCAATCTGCCTTCTTCTTTAAAACCACATTTTATATATAAATTATAAGCTTTTTGATTGTACTCATGCATCGTAAGTTCAACTCTATTTAAATTCATAGTATTAAAAGCAAACTTTTGAAGCAGGAGTATAGCTTCATGAGCAAAGCCTTTGCCTTGACATTCTTTTATTCCAATAACTATACCCATTTCAGCTACTCTGTTTTTCCAATTAACCTTAAATAAATTTATTTGTCCTATGTAGCTTTCGGTTGTTTTATCTGCAATAACAAAATTTGATTTTTCATGTTTTCCTTCTAATACACTATTTAAATAATCTTCCGTATTATTTAAAGTTTGAGGATACAAAAATTCGTCAGATAAAATACCAGTAACGTCAGAGTCATTAACCCATTTTCTCATAAATTCTAGATCCTCTTTTTGAAATTCTCGAAGCATTATTTTTTCACCATATATTTTTGGCATAAAGTTCATCTCCTTTTATTTTTTAATTACCAATTATCTTTACTAAAACTCTCTTCTTTCGCTTACCATCAAATTCTCCATAAAAAATTTGCTCCCAAGGTCCAAAATCCAATTTACCTTCTGTAACTGCTATCACAACTTCCCGTCCCATTATAGTTCTTTTTAAGTGAGCATCTGCATTATCTTCATAACCGTTATGTAAATATTGCTCATAAGGTTTTTCAGGAGCAAGTTTTTCTAAAAACACCTCAAAATCTTTATGTAATCCCTTTTCATCATCATTTATGAACACACTTGCTGTTATATGCATTGCATTACAAAGTAAAAGCCCCTCTCTTATTCCACTAGATCTAAGGCAATCCTCTACAAGAGGCGTGATATTTATAAATTCTCTTCTGTTTTTCGTCTCAAACCATAATTCTTTTCTATAACTCTTCATTCTACACTCCTCATTTCTATATTTTATTTACTTTTTTGCATCATCTCTGATAAAAGGATATTCCACCTGCTGGTTAGTTAATATCTCATAACAACGTGTTTTCCTATAGGCATTTCCCCAAACTTCTTCCTGCCTGTATTTCCGAAGCTTCTCTATATCAAATTCAGCAATATATACACCTTCTTCTTTATCAGTCTCGATTATAAGTGTATCTACTGATTTTCCATTATCATCAAATGCCATAGCATCAAAAGCTACTGAATTCCATGTTTCGCTAGGCCATACATAATTAGCGGTTGCAATTCCTACCATATTCTCAAATGCTCTTGATTCAAGTTGTCTCACTCTATGCATGTCTAATTCACATGCATTTGGAACTAAAATTATTTCTGCCCCTTTAAGCATTAATATTCTTGCACTCTCTGGAAATTCTCTATCAAAACATATCATAGTTCCGATTTTAACTGATGCAAATCCAATATCTAAATTGCATACATGAAAATCATCTCCAGGTGTTAATATAGCTTCGAATCCAAAATCGCAGGTATGTACTTTTGAATATTCGAGCACAATTAATCCATGCCGGTCAATAATCGATAGAGAATTTTTAAGATCGTTCTTATCTCTTTCAAGATATGTAATACAAATTGCCATATCCAGTTCTTTTGCAAGATTTTGAAAATGTAAAATGAAATCACTCTTTTTATCAATTGCTTTACTTTTCCACTCTTCAATTGGAATATTAAATTGCTTGGGAAATCTATATCCTATATTCCACATTTCAGGAAAAAGTGCAATATGAGCACCAAGTTCTTTTGCCTCTCTGCAAAACAGCTCACCTTTTTGTTTATTAATTTCTTGATCTATACCTTCTGAAGCTAATTGTAAAATAGCAACTTTAAACTTATCCACTTGTATTCCTCCGTCTACTCAAATGATTTAAAATTCGCCGAAGATGTCCTAAAACTTCAAGTTGTTCTACTGAATCGTACTCATTGTGTAGAACTCTGTCTAGAAATTCCCAAATATCCTCTAAATCTCTGCGTATTACATAATAAAGTAATGCTGTTTCATTTATATTATCTGCAAAGTTATGAAAGTATTCTTCCTCGCAAAAAATGAATAAATCAGCTTCTTTTGGAGCTAAAATAAGGTCCTCCCAATCAACTAAGAATAGTTTTCCTTGTGAGGAGCGCATTATATTTCCACCATGAATATCTCTATGACATAATACAAAAGGTAGATTCATTTGTTTTAGCTTTTCTGCCCTGTCCTTAACTTCTATTATTTTCTCAATAACAATATCTTTATATTGTTTAGAAATATCGTAAAATTGTTTCGGCAACTCTGATATATTATTTTCTATGAGTAAATTTAACTCGTCACAAAAATCAAGATTAAATTCCTCTTTAGGGCACAGGTTGTAAAATTGTTTACTGTCAATTTGATGCAAATTTTTAACAATTGTAGATAATTGTATAATTTCATCATTTGAGTATTTATTTCCATATCCAATAGCTGTTCCATCTATAAGATTAAATAATACCCCTATAACATTGTCATGCGAATAGAAGTATTTTCCGTCGATACTTTTTATTGGATAACATATTTTATCGGCGAGCAGACTACTGTTTCTAAGTATATCAAGAACAGTTAGTTGCTCTAAAAGTTTTCCAGTACATCTTTTTGCTGTAACTAATTCAGTATCATAAATTTTCAGGAAATACTTATTATCGATTGAATATGTATATCCGACCATACCACCATTCACTTCCATAACATTTTTTGCTTCATATCCATAGTAAGTATATATATCATTCAACGCTAAGTTGTTGTCTATTTTTAAAATTGAAGTCATTGCCAATTCACCCCACCATTTAAGCTTTTATACAAATTTATATAATTATAAAGTGCCTACTTTTCTTATTTCATTTTACCAAAATATAAGCTAATCTTTAAGTACTATTATAGGATTAGAAAAATATAGTTAAAAATTTAAGAAGCCTTTGAATTTAAAATCAAATTGAACAATGCCTATAAAGATGCTAAAATTAAAGTATAATAATTGCTTGGCAGGAAGTGAACAATATGATTCTTATGAACAAATTACTCTGTGCAAGGTCTATGAATGTATTTATAGGCGATGCCTTGTACAGAGATTACAAAACAAACATTATCGCTTAATACAAAAATAGACTTTGCACTTTTAATTATTGCAAAAAATAAATAATTAAAAGGAGTAGAGTCAAAATGAATATTTTAAATTTAATAACAAAGTCATCATTAAAAGATTTTATTATCTTATGGGTGGGACAATCTTTATCAAAACTTGGTAGTTCAATGACTACCTTCGCTTTAATAATATGGGTATATAAAACTCAAAATACTGCTTTGTCAGCAATGCTGCTTTCAGTTTTTTCATATGTACCATTTGCGTTGGTTAGCTTTTTTGCAGGAGCAATTATAGATAGGGTTTCAAAGAAATTGATACTTTTTCTTTGTGATAGTATCTGTGTTTTATGTATTTTGATCGCATTTATAATGTTGACTGCAGGAAATCTTCAAGTATGGCATTTATATGTAATTAATTTTATTTCGGGTTTCATGCTTGCATTTCAATCCCCTGCAATAAAAGTATCGGGCACTATTATTTTGCATGAAAAATATTATACAAAGGCAAATGGTCTAATTTCTATATCAGACTCTATTATTACTGTTGCGACTCCTACAATAGGTGCTTTTATATTATCATCATTTGGAATTAATGTGGTCTTAATACTGGATATCTTATCATTTATTATAGCTTTTTCCTCTCTTATGTTTTTTGTTAATATCCCAAATGAAAAAGCAAATTCTACAGGTATTATAAAAACAGGTATTACAAAAGAAGCATTGGAAGGGTTTGCATATTTGAAGGGAAATAAAGAGCTATTAAATATAATAATATTTATGGCTGGTATTAACTTTATAGCTTTCATGACTTATTTAGGGATACTACCTGTTATGATTCTGGCAAGGACATCAAACAATGTGCAGATTTTGGGTATAGTCGAATGTTGCGGGGGAGTTGGCGCAATTATTGGTGGACTGATTATTACAATATTTAGACCTCCGAAAAAGTTGATTAAGGTAACATTTATTATGTGTGCAGTTTCTTTTCTAATCTCTGATATGTTGCTTGCAGTAGGTAACAATGTGATAATATGGGGCATAGCAGCTTTTTTAGGAGATCTACCAATACCATTTGTCAATGCATATCAAAACTCATTTATGCAGTCAAATATCCCAGTTAATATTCAAGGCAGGATTTTTTCTATACAAGGAACATTACAATGTATAACCATTCCAATAGGATATTTTATGGGAGGATATTTAGCAGATAAGGTATTCGAGCCTTTGATGAAAAACTCTTCACAGATACAATTTCTTTTGGGTAATATTGTGGGAACAGAACATGGTTCAGGAATGGCAATTATGTTTATATGTTCTTCGATATTGGGATGTCTAATAAGTTTCATGGCTTGTAGAAACAAATATATAAAAGAGATATAAAAATATAAAGCCTCTTATTCAAAATTCCCAAGATGATAAGAGGCTTTAATATTTTATGTTTTTATTGCTAAAAAAGCCCTTCAAATTCGTATATATCTCTCCTATCTTAAATATTCTCCAAAGAATATTCTAACTCGATCTCATCTCTCAACGGGATGCCATAATCTCCAGTATATGGTATCGAGGGTTTCATTTTGCGGGATTCTTCTAAAGCATTCAGTCTAATTCCTCTGATAATAAAGCCTCTACGTTGATAAAATCTTAGCGCATCTAGATCATCATTTGTTGTCATTAAATGTATTCTTGTACAGTTTTGACTTTTAGCAATTTTAATAAAATCATTCAAAACAATTGTTCCAAAGCCACTAAACTTTTCAAATATTTCAAATACAATGATTTCATACTCAGTTCCTTGTATATCATAAAACAAAAATCCTAGGACTTCATTGCTTTTAAATAAAAGTATTCCAGTCAGCTTACTTGGATAATAGTTTTTACAATTGACTACTAAAGGTTCACCACCCCAGTATTCATCCATTAATTGCTGAATTAATTTGGAATCTCCTTCTGTTGTTCTTCTTATATATGTTTCATAATCAATGTTAATTATCGAGAATATATCAAGTGATTTCCCATTTTGAATACAAAGCTTCTTCCTGTAATAGATCTCTTCACCATAGATTTTCTCGACAAACTTCCTACCAACCTCTTCATATCCCAACGCTTTATGTGCAGCTGCACTTATCGGATATGTGGGATTTGTATCCGAAGCCATTTCACTACATCCTTTACTGATAGCCCAATGTTCGCCATTTTCAATAAGCATTCTACCAATGCTGGATCTTCTATATTCAGGTTTCACATACCATGCTTCAATAAATCCTATATTTTTTGTTTCACATCCTAATGCGGTTTCATGTATAGAAAATTCAGCAAAACCAGTTATTTCACCATCATTACTTTCAGAAACAAATACAGGAGTAGCATCCAAATTCTTAAATATCTTCTGGGCTTCATTTTCTAATTCTTTAATTGTATGGTATTGCCACAATTCATACCTAAGCTCAATCCAAATAGAAAAATCTTTCTTTTCTACTAACCGTATTTTCACGCTAATCACCTTCAATCTAAAAAGATTATTATCTTTACCGCTAAAAAAACTAATCATCAATATTTTTATATAACTATATCTTTGATATCTCTTCTATATGTAAGATATCTGCCATATCGATTGGCTTTATTATAGAGCAACAAAATTCATCTACTTCTTTTGATAATAACGAAATAATGTTATTTACTTCGATATATTCAAGTGAGGTTAGATATTTTTGCATTTTTGTTTTAAATTGTTCTTTTGTTCCTAATGGAAGAAATTTATCAGATTCTTTAAATCCATTAAAAGACCGCTTTAAATGGATGATTATTGGTTTTGAATTCCTCCGACTATTTACCCAGTTTTTTGCTTTATCAATATCTGCAAGTTCTATTTCAGATAATATTGAAGATAATTTTAATCTTGTTCTATTAGATATCAAATACTCTGAGATTGTCTTAACATTTTGCTTTAATTGACTACCTTGCCAACAGTCGGCATATTCTAGAGCTGCTTGATAATTTGAAGTGAAATCAATTCCAATTGTACTGATATCCCTAATGGACCAGCTTACAATATTCTGTAAACTGTGTTTGTAGCTTATTCCAAAGTGAGTTTCTACAATATCAAATAAAATCCCATTCTGCATTAGTTTATTTAAGGTGCTAAAAAAACTATTTATTAAGTTACTAACTGTTTCAAAAGGTCTGAGCTTTGGATTAAATGGAAATATAAGATCATTTCTATCCATTCCTCTATAGACACATTTAGCATTAATATGATCTTCCCAATAATTTTCTACTAATTCATTTAGCTCATTAAGTTTTAAATCTTCCTTCATTTAATCCAATACTCCTTACAATCATTTGTTCTTTTCCATAAATCCATATTCAATCAAATATCTTCGAATGGTCGCAAAATCATCAAAAATACCCTTAATAACTTCATTAACTTCTTTTTCTAAATATCTTCTTTTGTTTTCAAATTGTTCGGAAATTTTTTTTAATACCACGATTTTCTTTTTTTCTTTAGCTGGAAATGTCTTTAGTCTCAATGGAGATAGCGATAAACATTGTTTCCAAAACCTGATTTTCTTCATCACGAGTTGTAAAATATCTATCATTACGTTTTTGCTTCTTTGTGAATTTCAATTATTTTTTCTTCATCATTTTCTAGCATCTTCTTTAATAGATCCTTTTTCCATTAAATGCAAGTTCGATAAATAGCAGCGTAAAGCTTTGCTTGCTTTGCTTTTTCCCTAAAGGTAAATCTTTGATGGCGTATTGTGGTAGTTGTAACTCCTGTTTTTCTTGCTATATCAGCATCTGTTAAGCCTAGATTAATCATTTTTAGAAGATCTATCTGGTTTTCAGTGAGTCCGGTATATTTTTTATTAGCCGTTATTAATTGGTTAAGCACATCACCATGCTCATTTTGTACATGTATTTTCATCATTTTCTCAGCACAGAAATATCTGTCATCAAGTCTAAATATTTCTCCTTCTTCATACTCTTTCCAGCATATGCCACATACATATTTCTTTGAGTCAGCATTATACTCGTATCCTTTTATTAATTCGTCTAAATTCGTTTCAATAAGATTATTAACCATATAAACATATCCTTTCGTTTACTAATGCTATAAACTTATTATGTTTTGATTTATTGATTTTGTCAACATAGATATTTTATGTTTATTTATAATTTATCACACGTTGTGATTAACAACTCCCCTTCCTGTAGCGACATAACTAGGATCAAAACCTCAAGTTATGTTTTGTCGCCTTTTAAGTATTTTTCAAGTGCCTTATCAAAATATGAAAAATATTCTTTATCTTGTTTGATCCTATAAAGCTCATACTCTGTTATAGCAATCCTTACAGCTTCTTCATGTGACTTGCTTCCAGATGCATTTAAAACTTCCTTATCATTCATTTTAATGAATTTATCAGTTTTTTGTATCCAATCCCTCATTGTCATAATTTTATGTTCCATTGCTTGCATTTCAGCAAAATCAATGAACATGCTAACAAGTCGATTTAATAAATTTATTTCTCTTTCATTTAAATAATTCTTTGCAATGGTTACATCACTTTTTAGGATTTTACCGTTAGGCGAGTTTTTCCAGTTGGTTAACCCCATAAAAACCTTTTCACTGTTAACTCTACTGCTTATTATTTCTGCTGCTGTTTGGCCTGTAATGGCAAAATGCAATTTATTCTGAATAAATGCATAAAACAATTTTGTTTCCTCTGATTTAGGGTCATAATCACTACTGCATTGCTCAAAAACATCTGTGATTTTTTGATACGCCCTTCGTTCGCTTGCTCTTATTTCACGTATTCGTTCTAAAAGTTCATCATAATAATCTTTCCCAAATTTCTTACCATTTTTAAGCATTTCATCGTTTAATACAAAACCTTTTATTATATATTCTTTAAGTGTTTGGATTGCCCACTGACGGAATTTAGTTGCTTTTTTCGAATTAACACGATATCCGACTGCTATTATTGCATCAAGATTAAAAAAATCTAATGTTCTTTTAATTTCTCTATTACCTTCCTTTTGAACTATTTCTTTTTTGGAAATAGTTGATTCTTTATTAAGTTCCTCATCATCAAAAATATTTTTTAAATGTTTTGAGATAGCAGGAATATTAACTTCAAATAATTCAGCTATTGCTTTTTGAGTAAGCCAAAAATTTTCACCTTCAAATAAAACATCTATTTTAACTTTTCCATCATCTGCTTGATAGAATAAAATTTCCTTACTTTGATGTAAGTCTTCAAAGCTCATAATGTTATAATACCACCTTCCAAAAAATCTTAATTACCTTAATCTTATTTGGCTATTATTGCTATCCTACAAACTTAAAACGCAAGGATATCATTTTCTTCAAGTATCATTTTCAACGTTTCTTTGAAGCCTTTTAGTTAGGATTTTTATCAATAAAGTCTAAAATTTCTTTTGCACACTTAAAAGCTGAATTGCTTGTTGTATCTATAACCAAGTCATATTTATATGCACTGTTATGAACAATTTGAAATTGCGCATGACCCAAACCTAAAGCTCTATCATCTCTTAAAATTTCACGTTCTTCTATTGTTGCAATATCACATTTTATCCCAATAAAATAGACTGTTTGAAGACTTAATTGTGAATGACAGTACTTAATTAAAGACTCTTTTTCCAGTATAACTTCATCTAAAATTATATTATGTCCGTCATCAGCCAATAAATTGATCAATTTCGCACTTGAATTTTCTAGCTTTTGTCCATAAAACCCTGTTTTTACAGCAACAATATTTTTACCAGATTGGGTTTCATTAATAAACTGAAATCCTTCATTTGATTTTGGACCAAATCCCACATACTCACTTGGAAGCATGTTAAAGAAAGTATCGATGCCTAGCAGCAATAACGGTGTTGGGTATAGATGCTGTAACGCTTTTGCCACTGTTGTTTTTCCTGAAGATGAAGCTCCATTTAAAAATATAATCATTTTGTATTCTCTCCCTTTGTAATAATCTTTTCACACAAATACCTCTTACTTTGTTTATAATCTGATTCTAGTAACCTTATTTCAAATCCACACTTCTTGTAAAATAGAACAGCATCGTCATCAGTTTCAGCAATCAATTTTTCAATGTCTTTTTTCTTTATAATACTTTCGATAATCTTGTTTCCTAGCCCTAATCCTCTGAACTCTGGTAAAACAGCGATATGTAAAATTTCATAAGACCCTATATCAATGTATTTTAGACCAAGAATAGCAATTATTTTATTTTCAGATTTTAAAATCCACATTTCAAAATGTTGGTTTATATAAAGCTTTTCAATCTTTGTAATTATACGTTCTTCTGTAGGATTATAAATTGCATACGCAAGTAAATTTTTAATTTCGTTACTTTAAGCAAATCACAGGAATATTGAGTAAAAACCAAAATATTTATCTTACTCATCTCCATCCTACCTTATTTTTGATATGGCAAATAGGGAATAAGTCCTCTTCTATAAGCTTCTTCTTGAATTTCAGGTTCACACCATCTTACATCTATCGGCAATCCATTTATTTCAATCACCCACACAAAAGGATTTGAATCCATTTTACTTGGTAGTGTCCAATTAGGATCAAGTTGACTCATTTTAAATAAATCTCTTATTTGTTTCGATTTGCTCCCACCGGTACTCTCAGATATCCCAAACCATTCGTACATATCTTTTGATTTAATATGCAGTTTTTGAGTAGAATCAAACAGAAAGTTTACCATACCAATGGCATGTACTATTCCACATGCCCAAACATTAGCTTTCCCTTTAACAATTGGAGATGGCCTTTTCCTACAAAGTGCAGCACAAAGCTGCAGGCAAATCTCTTTATATTCTTGATTTAGCTTTTCTTCACTAAATTCTATAATTATTTTTGCCACTTCATCAAAACGCTCTTGCATTTCACTTGGCACTTTAGTAGATTTATTTTTTGAGGCCATTGTTTCAAATCCTTTCTTTAATTCTTATCTGCAAATCTAATTGCAAAATTTACTTTATCACTTTTCACATCTATCTTACTTAAAAATTGACCTTTTAAAAATTCAAAGTATCCCTGAAGTCCTGATGATTTCTCCCAGTATTCTACAGAATCATGAATTCGAATCAAACATTGTATTGGTTCTATAAAATACTTTTTTAATTCATCCGGCAAACTTAGATCATATATATCTTTTAATACTACATTTAAGTCTTCGTTTTCAAATGGTATAAATGTTTTAGACAATTTTTCTGAAATAGCCAATGAATCTTCATGGACTAAGCCTTTAAAATCATATTTAACAGAAGCAATATATCCTTTTGCTTTTAGTAAGCAAATATTTATAGCTTCTTTTGCTCTTCTACTATTTATTTTAGGATTTTTCAAATATGCTTTCAATAGAACTTCCTCCATAACAAATAACTGCATAAAATGCTCTTCTTCTTCGCCTTTTGTAATTGAACCAAATTCCTTCTTCATTTTACGGTTAATACTTTCTATCATATAACTATTAACCTTTTCAATTTTTATTATTTGCATTTGTTGTCTGTCATCTCCTATCTTCCGCAACATTTCTTATATTTTTTCCTACTGCCACATGGACAAAATTGATTTCGGCCAATATTTAAAGATACTACTGCTGCTTTTTTAACCCTTTCACAAAGTAGTTTCTCATCAATTTTATTTTTAAAAAGCCTGTAATGATTCTTTAATCTTTCAATATAAGCTTTATCATTTAAAATAGTCTCACTAACAATTTTTAATATTTCAGATGCATATTTAGATTGCCAACTCAGTTTGTTAAGGCTTGGGCCTTTTAGATCTTGAATAATTTCTCTATCATTTTCGCCATACCATTTTATGTAAAAGCTTTCACTTTCCCACCCATAATTTATTACAGCCACTATTTTACCTAACTTAAATGAATAGACATTAAACATAACTCTCCTGCAGTCACAGCCAGGTGTATTGCAATATAACTCTACTAATGCATAACTGTCAGAAGGGATACCTATATTACTATCATTAGTAACAGTAAAAAATCTCGTTTCTTTTTCTCCAAGCTCTGGAAAATAGCTTTTAAAAGCTTCATAAATCATAGTATCCCCTCTAATTCTTCATAATCTTTCTATTACAATTGCATCTGCTTTTTTATTCATGCTTCTATAAATTACAGTTTATAAATTAAAACCTGTATCCTCTTAATTTCCAATAGTGCCAATCTTCAACTGCTTCCAAAAGGTACAATACCCCTAAGTTTCAAGTTCATCAAAATCTTGTTTAGTATATATAACTATATTCATTTTTTTGCACTTTTTCCTTTCTTTTGTAAAACTGCATAACCTTTTTCTTTTAAGTTTTTATTTATTTC
>CAVYEU010000071.1:0-38586 GCA_963767415.1 uncultured Eubacteriales bacterium | reverse complement strand
GGTGAGGATGACATAAACTTTTTCAAATGGTTGCCGGATAGAAACATTTTGATTTATGCTGTAAAAATAAATGATGATGAAGGCAGAGGAGTACAAGTGTTTACGTATGATGCCAGCTCAAATATTGAAAAGGACTATCCTAGAATAATCATTGACTAAAGGTACATCTATGTATGAATCAGAGGTTTTGGATATTGTTCTTTCTCCTTTAACCAATGTTGTTTATACAAAAGTAAAAGTTAATGATAAAGATGCTATTATTTATAGATTTAATATAATGGAGCAAATGGCTTATATTATGAAAACGAATATTAACACAAAAATATTCGAGACTATGTATGCGGATAATTTATTATACCAGGAAAATGATAAAATCTATATTAGAAGTAATGCAAAGGGAACAACAAATCAAGTATTGCTATCAGGAAGAATATGTTTACTTGGAGTGGATTCAGAGGATAGAACTTATATAGGGGAGTTTAATGGACAAGGTCAAATTTGGAAATACTATTATGGGAAAATAGATGTTCTTTTTAAAAACTGGAATGAAGTGCTTTTAAAAAAGCCAGTACTTTCAACAGATGTGTTTGTCTCATTAGGTGGAAAAGTTCAAGAAAGGCTAGAAGATGAAAGCTGTGTACTTGAAGTAGAGAATAATAAAAAGATAAAATATAAGAATGAATTTATTGATATAACAAACGACTATTTAGTTACAAGAAAAGATGATAAACTACAAATAAATAAGCTTGAGAAATAAATTTAATCATGTTTATTTCAGAGAGTAAACTTTGTTCACAACCTAAAATAATTGCTTTATTGATGATTTTCATCAATAAAGCACAAGGAGGAGTGTTATTATGGCAACCGAGGGTGTAGTAAATCTTACTAAATTGAATTTTGAAGAAGAAGTATTGAAATCTAATCAAGTGGTATTAGTAGATTTTTGGGCAACATGGTGTGGGCCTTGTAGAATGATAGAACCAATAATTGAAGAATTAGCAAAAGATTACAAAACCAAAGCAAAAATTGCGAAGCTAAATATTGATAATGAGAGTGATATTGCTACTAGGTATAATGTTATGAGCATCCCGACCATTTTTGTATTTAAAAATGGGCAGTTAGTTGACAAGACAATAGGTGCCAGATCAAAAGATGAATTGAAAAAGATGATTGACAAGAATTTATAATGTGTAATTTGGGAGTTAAATATATGTCTTACGGAAAAAAGTTCGGTACATGGCTTATTTGGATTTAAAAAGCTTGATGTTAATTCTTATATAGAGAAATTAATACGAGATTTTGATGAAAAAATAAATGAGCAAGATGAATTGATTTCAGTTCAAAAAAATCAGATAGCTGAACTTAAGGCTAAAAGCGAGAGCATAGTAAGAGAAGCTAGTAACTTTTTTGACGAAAAAAATAAGATAGCAGATGTTTTAATAAAAGCTCAAGAAAAAGCTGATATGATAATTTCTGAAGCTCATCTTAAATATGCAGAAGATAAAAAAGAACTTGAGAAACTTATAAAATCAGAAGAGCAAAAGCTTATTTTGACCAAAGAAGAAGTCACATCATTTAAAGAAAACATGATTAAGCTTTATAAGAAGTATGAACAAGAATTGGAATATGAATAGTAAAAAGGGGTGAATGTTATCCTCTACTGGTCAGTGCTTAACAAAAGTAAAAAAGAGAATAAGCAGTTGCGAAAATATATAAATTTTAAAATTCTATTGACAAATTAGAATTTATTAAATAATATAATGTAGTTGCTTATAAGTACTTAGTTAATATGCTGGAGTGGCGGAACTGGCAGACGCACAGGACTTAAAATCCTGCGGGATTAACACCGTACCGGTTCGATTCCGGTTTCAGCATCCAAATATCGCGGGGTGGAGCAGTTGGTAGCTCGTCGGGCTCATAACCCGAAGGTCGTAGGTTCAAATCCTGCCCCCGCAACTCAGTAAATTAAAGGCTTTCAGAGATTTTATCTGAAAGCCTTTTTTGATGTTTTAATAGCCGTGGGTTTCAACCCGCTTTACAAAAGATGGGTCATGTAAAATAAATACACCCAGCGAAAAACATTTGATTGAAAATATTATTATTTTAAGTATAATAAAGTGTGAATACATTACTAAAGGAGATAAAAGAATATTGATAAAAATTGTTTTAGCATCTGAATCACCTAGGCGAAAAGAACTACTAGAAAGAATTGGGCTTAAGTTTCAGGTTTTACCTTCGAGTATAAATGAATATTTTGATAACACTTTGAATGTTCATGATACTGCTATAGATTTGTCATTTCAAAAGGCATATGATGTTGCTAAAATAGTGGACAACAAAGACGCTATTGTCGTTGGGGCAGATACTCTGGTTGTGTATGATGGGAAATATTTAGGAAAACCTAAAGATGTTAATAATGCATTTGAAACCTTAAAGATGCTGCAAGGTAATTGGCATGAAGTTATTACTGGGTTTTCTATAATTAACAATAAGACAAGCGAAGTAATAAAAGATTATGAAGAAACCCGTGTTAAGATGATTAGCTTAGATGATCTCACTATAAAGAAATATATTATGACCAAAGAGCCTATGGACAAGGCCGGATCATATGGCATACAAGGGAAGGGGTCGATTCTTATTGAAAGAATAGAAGGTTGTTATTATAATGTCATGGGTTTGCCTTTGCCGAAAGTAGCAAGGATCTTTATGAAGTTTGGAATAGAATTGTTTTAGAAATGCATTAAGGAAGGGAGAATGATAATGGGATTTTTTTCTAAAGATATTGGAATAGATTTAGGGACTGCAAACTCTTTAGTGCATGTAAAGGGAAAAGGGATTGTTGTTAGAGAACCATCTGTTGTTGCAATTAATAATAGAACAAAAAATGTTCTTGCGGTTGGAAATGAAGCAAAAGACATGATTGGAAGAACTCCAGGTAATATTGTTGCAATTAGACCGATGAAAGATGGGGTTATTGCGGATTTTGATGTTACTCAGATTATGTTAAAATATTTTATCAAAAAAGCAATGTCTAAAAGCATATTTGGAAAACCCAGGGTTATTATATGTGTTCCATCGGGTGTAACGGAGGTTGAAAAAAGAGCAGTTGAAGAGGCTACTCTTGCAGCTGGTGCAAGAGAAGTATATCTCATTGAAGAGCCTATGGCAGCAGCTATTGGAGCAAATTTGCCGGTTGAGGAACCTTCTGGTAGCATGGTTGTTGATATAGGTGGAGGGACAAGTGAAGTTGCTGTTATTTCACTTGGTGGAATAGTAACCAGTAAATCTTTAAGAGTAGCTGGAGATGAGCTTGATGAGGCTATTGTATATTACGTAAAAAAAGAATATAATTTGATGATTGGAGAAAGAACAGCAGAAGAAATCAAGATAGCAGTAGGATCTGCCTATCCAAAGATAAAGGATAATGTTTTTCAGACACGTGGAAAAGACCTTATTACTGGATTGCCAAAGAATCAAGTTTTTTCTTCAGCAGAGATTGCTGAAGCTTTAAAGGAGCCTATAAACTCTATAGTAGAAGCGATAAAGTTTACATTAGAGAAAACGCCACCGGAACTTGCTGCAGATATAATGGACAGAGGAATTATGTTAACCGGGGGAGGAGCTTTGTTAAATGGATTGGATAAATTAATACGAGAAGAGACTGGCATGCCTGTATTAGTAGCTGAAAATCCACTTGATTGTGTTGCTTTGGGGGCGGGGAAGGTTTTAGATGAAATAGAAACATTAAAAAGAGTGCTAGTAACTCCCAAAAAATTGAGGTATTAGGAGCGATAGCTTTTTGTTAAAAATACTTAAAAATAAAAAAGTGATATTAATTTTAGTTACAATATTTATATTTATTTTAATGGGTATTTCTGCACAAGGGGAATATCGATTAAATTATATAAATAATGTACTTGATTGTGTATTATCACCTTTTCTAAAAGCATTTACCTATGTAGGAAACAAATATAATGATACTATAGGTTTTTTTACAAATGTGAATGCGTTAAAAAGTGAAAATCAGAAGATTACTCAAAGGCTAATTACATTAGAAAATGAGAACAGAGAACTTCTCGAGTATAAAGGTAGAATAAAAGAGTTAAAAGATGCGCTTAATATTAAGGATCAGTTTAGCAATTTTATAATACTTGGATCAAATATTATAGCTAAGGATGTTGGGAATTGGTTTTATGTTTTTATGATTGATAGAGGACAAAACGATGGTATTCTAAATAATTACCCTGTAATTACAAGTAAGGGATTAGTCGGTAAGATTTTCTTTGTAGGAGCGTCTACTTCGAAAGTATCAACTATTATTGATGATAGCAGTTCTGTTAGTGCTAGAATATCAAAAACAAGAGATTTAGTCGTTGTGAAAGGGGATATTCTTCTAAAAAATGATGGGTTATGTAAAGTTGAATATATCCCACTTGATGCTGATGTAAAAGATGGAGATATTGTTGAGACAGCTGGATTGGGAGAAAACTTTCCAAAGGGAATAATAATCGGAAAAATAAAGCAAATAAAAAATGATGAAAGTGGATTAAGTAAAATTGCATTGCTAGAACCTGCTGTCGATTTTAAAAGAATCGAAGAGGTTGTGGTTCTAAAAAAGAAATAAAGTATAAGTAAGGTTAAACTTTTATGAGAATTCGAATAATTTTTTTATTGCTTTGTATGACTCTTGCAGTAGTTTTACAAGCTACAGTATTTGAGTATATAAAGTTATTTAATATGAAACCAAATATTGTATTAGTAATAGTGGTTGTTATTGCCCTATCAAAGTATAGTAAGGATGCTTTATTCCTTGCTTTTTTTGGAAACTTCCTGCAAGATGTTCTAACAGGAAAAATTATTGGGTTCTATACGCTGATTGGTTTGTATGTAGCAATATTATTAGTTCAGATAAAAAAGGGGTTGTATAAAGAGAACTTTTTTATTGTCTTATTTCTAACATTTGTTGCTACAATAGTTTATGAAACTGCAGTTTATTTCTTTAATATATTTAATAGAGATAAATTTAATATTTTATACGCATTCAACAACATAGTTTTACCAGAATCAATTTATAATTGTCTTATATCTGTGATTATTATTTACCTTATTAGAAGATTTTACACATTGATATCTGATTATAGCAGTAGTAATAGAAGATATTAATCATGCCATAAGTTGGGAGATGACATCAATGCTTGATAGATTAAAAGATAGATACTTTATTTTATCTATGCTTACTGTATTGTTCGCAGTTGTTGTTACCTTTCAGTTGGTAGTTTTACAGGTTATTAACGGTAATAAATATGATGAGCAGTCCCAAAAATGCCTGCTAACCCAAAGAGATATTATTCCACCAAGAGGAAATATTTTCGATAGAAATGGAGTTTCGATTGCGGGTAATCGTATATCTTTTGTAGTTGAAATAATAAAAACTGATATAAATAATAGTGAATTGAATGAAATGCTATTAAAATTAGTCAATATATTCGAAAAAAACCATGATTTTTATGATTGTAGTCTAAATAAATACCTAACATTTAATCCACTTGCGTTTGGTCAGGAAATCAAGAATTCAGGAAATATGGATAAATGGAGAAGGGAAATGATATCAAAAAGAGATTCAAATGTGCAAAAGATGAAGAACCCACTCGAAGCATTTGACTATTTTAGGGATACGAAATTTTCTATTAAAGAAAGTTATACTGATGAAGAAGCATACAAAATTATGACTTTAAGATATGAAATCTTAATAAGGGGCTATAATTCATTAAATCCAATTATTGTAGCTAATAACGTTAGCAGGGAAGCTATTGCAGAAATTGAGGAGAGTTCAAACGAGCTACCCGGAGTATCTATAGATGTTGAACCTATAAGGCAGTACAATTTTGGATCAATTGCAGCTCATGTAGTTGGATATGTTGCCAATATTAGTAGCGAAGAATACAAAAACAAGAAGGATGAAAATTATAAACTAAATGATATTATTGGCAAATTTGGTATTGAGCTTGAGGTGGAAAAGTACTTAAGAGGTCAGCGAGGGCAAAAAAGAGTTGAGGTTGATATTCATGGAAGAATGACAAAAGAGTCGGTTGCAAGTCCTTCTATACCGGGTAATGACGTTACTTTGACATTAGACATTAATCTTCAAAAAGTAGCAACAGAGTCTTTAAGTCGAAATATTGACGAAATTAAAAAGCGGGCTGACTATAAGCAAAATTTTGGAGATGCGTTTGCAGGAGCTGTTGTTGCAATGGATGTAAATACTGGTGAAATATTAGCTATGGATAATTATCCAAGCTTTGATCCATCAATTTATTTAGCAAGCCAAGATGATAGAAATGCACAAAAGGAGAAGATAAAACTATTAACAGATGATACAAATACACCATTTTTGAATAGAGCTATACAAGGAATGTACACTCCAGGTTCTACTTATAAACCAATAATTGCAATTGCAGGACTAGAAGAGGATGTTATAACTAGAAACACTATAATAAGGGATAATGGGGTAATTACTATAGGGAACAAGGAGTTTTTCTGTCTTGAATATAAAAGAGGTTTAGGTGCACATGGAGATCTTACATTAGAAAGAGCACTTGCTACTTCATGTAATATTTTTTTTCATGAACTTGGGGTTCGAATAGGAATTGACAAAATTGATAAGTGGGCACATAACCTTGGATTAGGTGAATTAACTGGAATCGATTTACAAGGTGAAGAAAAGGGAGTAAGATCAAATCCTGAAACAAAAAAGAAGTATCATAATGGAGACATCTGGAGACCTGCAGATACAGCACAGGCCTCGATTGGTCAATTTGATAACCTACTAACCCCAATTCAGTTAGCAAACTATATGAGCATATTAGCTAATAACGGAAAGAAGTTTAAACCCTATTTACTAAAAAAAGTTACTCAAAGTGATGGAAATATTATTATGCAAACACAACCAAGCTTTACAAATGTTCCAATTAAGCAAGAAACTCTTGATGCAGTGAAAAAAGGTATGATAGCGGTTACAAATTCAATGGATGGAACAGCTGTACAGGCTTTTCAAGATTTCCCTTTTAAGGTAGCTGGAAAGACTTGGAACGCCTGAGACTGGTAGAGAGTCAGTTCATTCATCGAATTCAGTATTTGTATGCTATGCTCCGGCGGACAATCCGCAGATTGCTATTGCTGTCGTTATAGAGCGAGGTGTATGGGGTGCAAATTCAGCATCGGTCGCTAGAGATATTTTGAAGGCTTATTTTAAGCTGTAGCAACGTTAAAAATTATTAAAAATCGATTAAATTCTTATAGAATATATTAAAAAAAATTGTTATAATAAATATAGTAAAACATCAAATAATAGTTACATCAACTAATTTTTATTATTCAATATTGTTTAATTATATTATTATTGTGAGATGATAGCTGTTATTAAAAGTATTTGTAAACATGAAAGGAGTAAAAAAATGTCACAACTTATTGAAGCTATTAAAAGACATGCATCAATTGATGAAATTAGGCAGTTAATTATTGATTCAAATTTAAATGAAAAAGAGGAAATAACTCAAGAAAGTTCTAATGGTAAAACACCCCTGATTTATGCAGTAGAAGAAAATCGTCAAGATATTGCTAATTTACTTATTGGATTTGGCGCAGAAATTGATAATACTGATGAGGTTGGTAATACGCCTTTATTGTATGCAATTTTAAATAATAAACTTGAAATGGTAAAATTCCTTTTAGAAAAAGGAGCAAATAAGGACAAAGCCAGGGTGGCTGATGGAGTAACACCTCTTATTTATGCTGTTTCAAATGAATATACAGATATAACGAAGTATCTTATAGAAATTGGATGTGATATTAATAAATGTAATAAAAAAAGAGAAAGTGCATTAATATTTGCAGCATCTACTTGTAATCTAGAAATAGCAAGTTTATTGATAAAAAACAATTGTCGTATAAATGATAAAGATATTAATGGTTTTACAGCATTAATGCATATTGGAGGAAATAAATCCGCGTCTGATTCAGCAGATAATGCTGTTGAAATTGCACAATTAATTTTAAAGCATAGCCCCCCAGAAGATGATTGTATCAATATGGTTAATAAATATAACAAAAATGCATTATTTTGTGCTATAGATAGAAATTGTGCTATAGATGGAAATTATTATACACCATTGATAAAAATGCTAATTAATAAGGGAGGAGATGTAAATATTCAAGACTGTGAATATGGATTTTCTCCGTTGCATACAGCAGTAGGATATGGAAATCAAGAGGTGATAGATATACTTATTGAAAATGGATCAGATATTGAAGCTAAAAATGTTTATGTGTCTTCTGCTCTACGTCTTTTTGCAACATGTAAGATTATAGAAGATAAAAATAAAATAGAAACCAACAAAAATATTATTTTAACTTTAATAAAAAACGGAGCAATTATTGATTCTGATATAAATAAATTTTATCATGACAATTGCAAAAATGAAGAGATAATTAATTTTATTGATAATCTTAGTATAAATTTATCAAAGCAAGTTTCACTTCTTGAAAGTAATATACAAGCTAAACTAGCTCAAATTCTTTCAGTAATAGAGGATGTTCCAGAATTTAAAGAAGAACGTTCAGATATTACAAATATTAAAATGGCAGTTAATTTCTTATCTAGAACAAGGTCAATATCGTATAATGATAAGTTTATATATCTTAGAAGTTTAATTAAGAAGTTAAACAATAGAATGAATTCAGCAATGTTTGAATCTACTATAAGATCACTTCTTAATAAAAATAGTTTTTTTAGCAATGATTTATCTAATATGGTTATTGAGTTTGCTAGTGATATGCAGCATAAAAAAAATGTTAACGAAAGTGTAAGTATGTTAAAAGAAAATATATCAGATTTAATTAAGACTACTAACGCCATAGAGAGAATACCTAATATAAGAGGAGATTTATAAATATATTCATTTAGGCGACTTTCATCGTCTAAATGAATATATTTATATGAAACTATCCTTATTTTTATCGAATAATAGGAGAATTTTGGTTTTTATTAGAATGAACTATACTTTTTTGATTTTTAGGGTGCATACTATCATTTGATGGGACACAAAGGAGTTCTGGATTTTGTCTTTTTTGTATTGGTGGACAATTTTCATTAGGCGAAGGTACTGCTGGAGTAATTGTAATCCTTAGAGGAATTGTATTTGTTGTTTGAGCTATACTTCGTTCATGAGCGTCTTTTTCTGATATGCCATGGCTCGCATTTGGTGATAGTACAGACGCTTCTGATGTTTTAGAAGGAACTGTATATGGTTTTCCCACACGTACTGAGGGTACTTTTGCCACTGACTTTGGACTCATAATTTCCATATAACCTACTTTTTCGAATGCTTCCCCAGGTTTTAAAACACCATTTTTTCTCAAAAGTTCCTCGTTTGTTGTTATTATTGGTTCATTAACAGAATTGCTTTTTTTTGGCAAAGCTGAACTTACATCAAATGATTTAACCTTCTCTGGACTCATGATTTCCATATGACCTATTTTTCCAAATGCTTCCCCAGGCTTTAAGTCACCCTTTTTTCTCAAAATTTCCTCATTTGTCGTTATTTCTATTTTCGGTTCACTACCAGAATCTTTATTTCTCTTATCCATGCTAATTACCTCCTTTAAACTTAACGCCTTTTAGATAATCTTGATTAAACTTGTTTAAATAACAATGTAAATTATATAAATTATATAATTATTTTAATATTAGTGATTGCTTCTGTAGAAAATTTAAAATGATTATTATATTTAGAATTATTTAAGTTACAGCTAAGTCTTAATCTAGAATATCTAATTAACTATCTATATATTTATTTTATCACATATAAGGAGTATAAAACAAGCTTATCAGCAAAATAAAAAATAAAGTCTTGATCGCGCTATATATTGAGAAAAAGTTTCCTCTTGTTTTTATATTTGAATTAGTATAATATACTGATAAAAAGAGTAACCCACTTTTAGTAGCTTTGTTTACATAATTATACATCGATTCATTTGGAGGTTAAGGTTATGCAGAATAGTGATATTACTTTTAAAGGTACTGTGAATGGGATAACCCTAATAATGAAAGAGTCTTTAGAATTTAACACTATTTTAGAACAAATTGAAAGAAAACTTTCTGCAGCAGGTCAGTTCTTTAATGGAGCTTCGATACTTGTAAAATATAGAGGTCGTAAGCTTACAAAGGAAGAAGAGGAAAAAATAGTTAAAATATTATCAGAAAAAAGTGGAGCTAAAATAAAAAGTCTAGAGCAGGATAAGGATTATAATAATATTATGAGTGATGAAAAGAAAACAGATAACCCAAAATCGACAAAATCAGACATGACAATTAAGTCAAAATGGAATATTAATTTTTTTGAGGATATTGAAGAGGGAATGACAAAATTTTATAGAGGAACGGTTAGATCTGGGCAGTCAATCCAATTTTATGGTAATGTAGTCGTTATTGGTGATGTAAACCCAGGTGGGGAAATAATTGCAACAGGTAATGTTATTGTAATGGGGAGCCTAAGAGGAACAGTTCATGCAGGGTCAGACGGGAATAAAGATGCATTAGTTATAGCATTTAATCTAAATCCGACACAATTGCGTATTGCTGATGTTATTACAAGGCCTCCTGACGAGCGTAATGTTTCTAAAAATCAATTTTACCCTGAACTTGCATTTGTTAAAGATAATCTAGTTTATATTGAAAGGTACTTACCTCAACTAGAGGTTAGAGGTGGGAAGTGAGAGGTTAGAATTGGCAGATAGGAATTTATTACATTGTAATTGACAAAATAAGAAAAGAAATATATATTTTCTATAAATATTTATAAAATGTGACTTTAAAAATGCTTATTATAGATTATAAAAAAAAGGTTTTAAAAATAAGAATGTAGAAATAAGAATGGGAGGGGACTAAAAAATGGGTGAGGTAATAGTAATAACATCTGGTAAGGGTGGCGTTGGTAAAACAACAACTACGGCAAATATTGGCACAGGTCTTGCATTACTTGGTAAAAAGGTTATTCTTATTGATACTGACATTGGACTTAGAAATTTGGATGTTGTAATGGGATTAGAAAATAGAATAGTTTATGATTTGGTTGATGTTGTTGAGGGTAATTGTCGAATTAAGCAAGCTTTGATAAAAGACAAAAGATATGAAGGTTTGTATTTACTTCCAGCAGCTCAAACAAGAGATAAGACAGCGGTTAATCCTGAACAAATGATTAAATTATGTGCTGACTTAAAAACTGAGTTTGATTATACCTTGATAGATTGTCCAGCGGGAATTGAACAAGGATTTAAAAATGCTATAGCTGGTGCGGAGAAAGCAATTGTAGTTACAACTCCTGAGGTATCAGCAGTTAGAGATGCGGATAGAATTATTGGTCTTTTGGAAGCAAATGAAGTAAGGAATCCAAGATTGCTTGTGAATAGAGTAAGGATCGACATGGTTAGACGTGGCGATATGATGAATATTGATGACATAATCGATATTCTAGCAATTGATTTAATAGGTGTCGTACCCGATGACGAAAAAATTGTAATATCAACAAATAGAGGTGAACCCGCAGTTACAGATAGCAAATCATTTGCAGGCAAGGCTTATAGAGATATAACAAAGAGAATTATTGGAGAAAATATTCCTATAATTGATCTTGATCAAGATGAAGGGTTTATGTTTAGAATTAAAAGAATATTTGGTCTCAAGACAATTTGAAGGGGAGGAGAAATGCGATGTTATTGGAATTATTAAAATTATTTGGTAAACCAAAGTCTTCAAAAGATTTGGCAAAAGAAAGATTGAAGCTTGTATTGGTACATGATAGAGCAAATGTTTCCCCTCAATTTTTAGAGATGGTTAAGGGTGAAATAATTAAGGTTATAACTAAATATATGGATATTGAGGAAGAGTTCTTAGATATACAGATGACAAGGACTAAGAGTGAAGAGGGGGACAGATATGTTCCTGCTCTTATTGCTAATATACCAATTAGAAATGTTAGAAATATTGGAAAATAATTAAGCTTGGAAGGTGTCTATGAACATTGGATTTATTGCACATGATAAAAAAAAAGAATTGATGGCTGCTTTTTGTATAGCATATAAGGGCATTTTAAAAGAACATACCTTATATGCTACAGGGACTACAGGTTCAATTATCATTGATGCAACAGGATTAAACATACATAGGTTTGCACATGGCGTACTTGGTGAGCAACAGTTAAGTGCTAGGGCAGCATATAATGAGTTGGATCTTATTATATTTTTTAGAGATCCTGTGACAGCACAGATACATGAACCCGATATTAGTTCATTACTTAAAATTTGTGATATGAATAATATACCTTTTGCTACCAACATAGCTTCTGCTGAGATTATGATAAATGGTCTTGCAAGGGGTGACTTATTGTGGAGAGAAAATATATATAAATAAGTAATAATTCATGAAAAAATCAATATAAATTAATTAGATAAATTAATTTATATTGATTTTTTTGCGAGGGGAAATGGGCTATTCAACAGTTGATGATCGTTTAAAATATAGGCGGACCTATACTTATGACAGAAGAAAAAACAATAAAAGACAAAAGAAATTAAATAAATTTCTTTTTAAGATTATATTAATATTAATATTAATTTTTTTATTTGATGTAAAAGATATCAAAACAACAACGACTGATTATGTAAAAAACAGTGTTGAGTTAATTTTAACAAAACATCCTGAGATTGTAAGCATCCTACATAAGGCAAATAATGAAACTAACCTTTTTATGAAAAGGCATAATTTAGATGTCAATGTTATTTATAAACAGTTAGTGGATAAAATTGGGATTACGAAGAACAAAGATAAAAAGCAGCAAATGGATATTGTATCATGCAGTATGATTGATGGAGGGAGAAAAACAGATAATTATAATTACTGTGATTCTGGGGAAGGTAGTATAGATTATAGCTATTTAAAACAAGAAAGCAAATCAAATAAGCTTATAGAAAGAAATAATATTAAAGTTACCCCAAGGTTTATATATCCAATTAATGGTATTATAAAATCAGGGTTTGGTGAAAGGCAGCATCCTATTAAAAATGGGATTAAGTTCCATTATGGGATAGATATAGCATCTTCTAAAGGAAGTGAAATAAAGGCTAGTATGAATGGAAGAGTTGTTGTTGCCACGACAGACAGTACTTATGGCAAGTATATAAGAATAGATAATAATAATTATACAACTTTATATGCGCATTGCTCAGAGATTCTGACTAAAAAAGGTTCTTATGTAAAACAGGGGGATGTAATTGCTAAAGTAGGGGATACTGGAGCATCTGTTGGTCCTCATTTACATTTTGAGATTTGGGAAGATAATTTACCCAAAGACCCCTTAAACTTACTTACGGGTGACAGTGAGTGATCTTAAATCCTAGAACAAAAAATATAAAAATTGATATAGATCTTACAGTATTGCTAGTAATACTATTAGAATTTATGTTTGGCTATTTAGATAAGTATCTTATTATTTTATTGTCCATGTTTGTACATGAATGCGGACATATATTTGTTTCAAAATTGTTTGGAAATATTCTACGAATGATTAGAGTCACACCAATTGGTTTAAATGCAATTATTGATCAAAAAAAAAATGAGCCATTTAAAAATATATTTATACTTATAAGTGGTCCGATAACAAACATATTAATTGCTTTAGTTTTAAGTATATTATTAAATTTTTCGATTTTCAATTCAAAGCTTTTATTTTTTGTAATTTACGTAAATATATTTCTTGTATTGTTTAATTTAATTCCTATATATCCTTTTGATGGGGGTAAGATAATTGTTGAATTCCTATCGATTTGGTTTGGATATTATAATTCTAACAGAATAACACAGAAATTGTCGTATGTTTTTAGTACAATAATAATTATAATTGGTATTTTTCAGATAATATTAAATTTTCATAATTTTAGTTTAATGATTGTTGGTCTTTATATATTATTTATGATAAAATATAAAAATCCCAAGAGTGAATGGATACTAATGCAAATAAGGGGTGTTTTATGTAAACAAACATGCTTTGCAAAAAATGATGTTTGTAGTTTTCGTGGATATGTTGTTAAGGACAACATGTTAGTTAATGATTTAATTAAAACAATAAGCATGAGAAAGATATGTGTTTATTTTGTACTGGATGATAATTTGAGGTTTAAGGTCATATTAACTGAACAAAGTATAGTTGACGGATTGATAAAATATGGGGTGAGGGCAAAATTGAAGGATTTACTGTAGCTTAAGGATTAATGGAATGTTAGCCCCCTTATATTGACTTTAAGAATAAAAAAAGGATGGGTTTTGCGATGAGATATTTTAGACCATTATTGTTTATTAACTGTATATTAATAATTTTTATACTTACATCTTGTTTTAATAAAAATGTTTCAGAAGAATGTCCAAAAGTGCGAAATATCTCAGTAAGCAGTACGATAAATTCCGAAATTTTGCAAAAGAGCGAAGTTTTAAATACGTTGCATCCAACTAATTTCAAATCAGATGCTCCAAAGCCTACTCCTACAACATCTAAAAACATAGCAGGCGTTGTATTATCTACTGCTACAATGAATGACTCAAATAAACACAAATATAGCTGGTGGTTAAAGTATAATAAAAATAATAATCCTCCTTGGATTCCTACAGATATACAAGAACTTATAGCTAAAAATGGTGCTTTGTATTTAGGTCCAAGAGGATCAAAAAAGGTATATCTGACTTTCGATGAAGGATATGAATTTGGGTTTACAACAAGCATTTTAGACACGCTTAAAACTAACAACATTAAAAGTATTTTTTTTATAACCGGTTCATATTTAAAAAATAATGAACCTTTAGTAAAGAGAATGATTGAAGAGGGTCATCAGATAGGTAATCATACTATGACTCATCCGAGTTTATCAAAAATTAGCGATCAACAAATCGAAAATGAGATAATTCCACTTGATAATGAACTAATGCAAAAATTTCATATAAAAGCAAAGTATTTAAGACCTCCAAATGGAGATTATAGTGAACATATGCTTGAGGTAGTAAAGAATCTTGGGCTAACTACAGTTTTTTGGAGTTTTGCATATGATGATTATAATGTAAAAAATCAAAGAGGTGCTGATTACGCCTATGAAAAGGTGATAAGTAATCTTCATGATGGAGTCAATTATTTTGCTTCATGCAGTATCAAAAGATAACAATGATGCTTTGGATAGGATCATAAAGGAAATTCAAAAGCTTGGATTTATTGTTTCATCTCTACCATAAAAATTTGATATACAAAAATTAAGTCTAATAAAATTTGAAATCAAGAATTATAAAATTCACTTCATAAAAATGTTCTTAGTTTTTCCATTATTTTATTGTGGAAGCTGAAAATGGGTTGAATATTAAGATTAGTAGTTACTACCTGAATAATAACGATTAGTAAATTTTTTGCAGGTTTTTACTTGCTATGGTATAATAAAACATTGTAATATATTACATTACGTTCAGAATAGGTACATAGTATAGGAAATACTTATTGAGGAGGAATAAAATGCTATACGAAAGTACAAGGGGAGGAGAGAGCGGAGTTCGTTTTCTTGATGCAATAAAAATGGGTATTCCCTGTGATGGAGGATTGTTTGTACCTAGTTTTGTAGCTTCTTTTTCAGAGAATGAAATAAAAAATATGTGTGATTTCAATTACCAGGATAGAGCAAAGGCAGTACTAAAGCTGTTTATTGATGATTTATCTGATGAAGAAATAGAGTACTGTATAAATAGGGCATATACTGATGAAAAGTTTGACAATCCGAATATAGCTCCGGTTGTGAAATTAAACGAGCAGGTTTCAGTGCTCGAGCTTTGGCATGGACCTACATGTGCTTTTAAAGATATGGCTCTGCAAATATTACCTCATTTACTTACAAAAGCTTGTGAAAAAACCTTAGAAAATTATGAAATCGTAATTCTTGTTGCTACCTCTGGAGACACTGGTAAAGCAGCTTTGGAAGGGTTTAAAAATGTAGCAGGAACAAAAATCATTGTATTTTATCCAAAAGATGGAGTGAGTTTTGTTCAAAAATTGCAGATGACTACTCAAGAAGGAAGTAATGTGCACTGTATTGCTGTTTGTGGTAATTTTGATGATACACAAAATGGAGTAAAGAAAATGTTTGCTGATGCTACTCTGCAAAAAAAGCTATTAAAATCAGGGTTCAAGTTTTCATCAGCTAATTCTATTAATTGGGGTAGATTGGTTCCTCAGATAGTATATTACTTTTCGGCATATGCTGATGTATGTAATAATGGCAGTATTCAATTCGGTCAACAGGTGAACTTTCTTGTACCAACTGGTAACTTTGGTAATATTTTGGCGGGGTACTACGCAAAACAAATTGGGTTGCCAATAAACAAACTGATTTGTGCTTCTAATGAAAACAATGTTTTAACTGACTTTATAAATTCTGGTGAGTATAATAAAAACCGAAACTTAATAAATACACTATCTCCTTCTATGGATATATTAATCTCTAGCAATCTAGAAAGACTCTTATATGAGATCACCAATCATGATGAAAATCTATTGAAATCATGGATGGAAAGCTTAAATGTTGAGGGTTATTATACGATAGGAGAGGAAATATCAAAGAGAATAAAAGGACTATTTTTTGCAAATTATTCAAAAGAAAAAGAGGTTTTAAAGACAATAGAAGATACCTATAAAAATTACAATTATATTGTTGATCCGCACACAGCTGTTGGAATAAATGTTTATGACAAATATGTTTTAGAGACTCAAGATATTACACATACAATTATTTTATCAACTGCCAGTCCATTTAAGTTTAATGATACTGTCGCAAGGTCAATATTTGGGGAAGAGCTTACTAAAGATAAGAGCGAAATTGAATTAATCTCTTATTTGTCAAATAATTTTGGTATTAAAATGCCTGATGGACTTAAAGATCTTGATAAAAAAGAACAACTGCACTATAATATATGCGAAAAAGAGGATATGCTTTCAAATATAGAACGTATATTAGGGCTCATAGAATCATAATGCCCCAAAACATAAAGAAAGGAAACATACTATGAGACAAAAGCGAGCGGTTGTAATAATTTTGATGATCATGGGGATAATTACTGTTGGAGTTATTGTTTATAATAAAATTAAAGGGCCTGAAATAGGGGTATCCAAGACTCAAACTCAAATTGTATTTGCTCATGCTATGGATGCGACAACACTTGATCCTGCTTATATTGATAATAATAATTCAAACAGGGTTGCATCAAATATTTATGAAGGATTAGTCCGATTTAAGTCAGGAAGTGTTGAAGTTGAGCCATGTCTTGCAACTAATTGGGATATTAGTCAAGATAAACTTCAGTATACTTTTCATTTAAGAAGAGGCATCGAGTTCCATGACGGTACTGAATTTAATGCCGATTCAGTATTATATGGTCTAAACAGGTTACTTCCTAGTACTAGTAGCTCTCAGAATATGCCATATGCAAATTTTATTTTTGGGAGAGTAAAAGCAATCGAAAAAGTGGATGATTTTACTGTGAAGTTTACTTTAGAGGAACCTTTTGCGCCTTTTTTATCTAATCTTGCAATGGTATGTGGAGCATCAATAATTAGTGAAACTGCGTTAAAAAGAAACGGAGTAAGGATTGCAGAAAATCCTTCAGGAACTGGACCATTTAAATTTAAAAAATGGGATAAAAATGGTCATATTATTATCCTAGAAAGCAATAAAAAGTACTGGGGTAATAAATCAAACATTGATAGACTCGTAATTAAGGTTATAAAAGATGATCAGTCTAGAACTAATGAGTTAAGAAAAGGTTATATTGACATTATAGATATAAGTGGCTATATACCTGACAGCAACAATGGAAAAAAGATGAATATAGTAAATAAAGAAGGATTATTTAGCTTATACCTGTCATTTAACTGTCAGAAGGCTCCATTTAATAATAAGAATGTAAGGGAAGCTGTAATAAGATCAATTGATGCATATAAAATTACCGCTTCAATACCTCAAACAGGTAAATATGCAACTACTTTACTTCCAAGCATGGTTCTTGGATATAACAAGGATATTAAACCGCTTGGATTTAATATTGAAAAATCTAAAGAAGTACTAAAAGGTACTAATCTTCAAAATTTAAATGTAAAAGTTGTAGCGAATAAGAATATTAATGAAAATTTTGTCAAACAAATTCAGGAATCACTTTCTAGCATTGGAATTAAATCTACAGTTGAAGTTTGTGAAACTGGTGATTACTTATATAAACGCAAAAAAGGGAACCTCGATTTATCGATAGATGGATGGCAAGGTGATAATGGTGATCCAGATAACTTCTTTATGCTGTTTGAGTCTTCAAAAATTGGAACTCCTCTAAACGGAGCAAGGTATTTAAATCCAACGGTTGATGAATTAATTAAGAATGGTAGAGAGACTTTTAATAATAATGACATATCTAAGATTTATCAAAAAGTCGAAGAAATATTGGCACAGGATGAGCCATTCATGCCAATTAGCCATGGCATTATAACTATTGCTTATTCTCAAAGGCTACAAGGGGTCGAGATAGATCCATGGGGTGATATTAATTTTGTAGGAATTAAAAAGAGTAAGTGACTTATTAAAAGTAGAAAAGCAAATGTTATTATAGTATAATATATACCAATAATTAGTGGAGGTGGATAAATGCTATCAAGAAAGCAATGTCGATTAGTCCTTCATCTACGCTATCGATTGATGCTAAAGCGAAGAAAATGAAATCAGAGGGAATCGACATAATAGGATTTGGAGCGGGGGAGCCAGATTTTGATACACCAGAACATATAAAAGAAGCAGCAATCAAGGCTATAAATGAGGGATTTACTAAATATACGCCAGCATCAGGCATGTTAGAGCTAAGACAGGAAATATGTGAAAAACTAAGAAGAAGATAACTCCCTTGCATATAAGGCAAGCGATATAGTAGTTAGCAATGGTGCTAAGCATTCGCTAGTTAATGCATTTGGAGCAATTTGTAATCCTTTAGATGAAGTTATAATTCCGTCTCCCTTTTCGGGTAATAGTTATCCAGAATGGCTGAAGATGGCTGATGGTGTTCCTGTAATATTAAATACGACCGAAGAGGGCAAGGATTTAAGTCTGAAGGTAGAAAAATTAGAAAGAGCGATAACCTCTAAGACGAAGGCTATAAGTTATAAATAGCCCAAGTAATCCAACGGATGGTTTATTCTGAAGAAGAATTGTGGCTTATTGCTGATATTGCGGTAGAGAAAGAAATTTATATAATTTCTGATGAAATTTATGAAAAACTAATATATGATGGATATAGACATGTCAGTATTGCTTCAGTTAATGACAAAATTAAAGACTTAACAATTGTTGTTAATGGAGTATCAAAAACTCATGCAATGACTGGTTGGCGTATAGGCTATACTGCTTCGAATGAAGAAATTGCGCAAATCATGGGAAGTGTTCAAAGCCGACGCTACATCAAATCCCAATTCAATTGCACAAAAGGCTGCATTAGTAGCCTTGAAAGGGAACTCAGGATCAAGTGGCTTTTATGGTCTCTGAATTTGTAAAGAAGAGTACTATATGGTAAGTAAGGATCAATTTTATTCTTGTATATCATGCATTAATCCAAATGGAGCATTTTATGTTACTTGTCTTAATATATCAAAGCTAATTAGAGGGGAGATTTTATGGGAACAAAAATTAAAGGGTCTGATGATTGCTAATATTTTATTAGAAAAAGCCAATGTTGCACTTGTGCCAGGTTCAGGGTTTGGAACTGATATTCGTGTAGAAATTGTCATATGCTACTTCAATGGAGAATATCGAAAAAGGATTGGATAGAATAGAAGCGCTAATAAGAAACATAACATGACTAAAGAATAAGACTTCAGGTTTAGTCTTTAGTCATGTTATGAAAATTTGGAGTGAATAAATTAATGAAAAATACTTATGAAAGTCCTTTCAATTCAAGGTATGCGAGTAACGAAATGCAAGAATTATTTTCACCTGATATGAAGTTTAAAACGTGGAGAAAACTTTGGATTGTGTTAGCAGAATCAGAAATGGAACTAGGGTTAAATATCACAAAAGAACAGATTGATGAATTGGTTAGATTTAAAGATGATATAAACTATGATGTTGCAGTTCAGAAAGAGAAAGAGTTTAGACACGATGTTATGGCACATATTCATGCATATGGGGAGCAGTGTAAAACTGCTAAAGGAATTATCCACTTAGGTGCAACATCCTGCTATATTGGGGATAATACTGATATAATTATCATAAATGAGGCTTTAAAGCTAGTTAAACAAAAGCTTCTATTAGTCATTAAAAAATTATCTCAATTTGCATTAGAGTATAAGTCTTTGCCAACACTTGGGTATACTCATTTCCAACCAGCACAACTTGTAACGGTTGGAAAGCGAGCATGTCTTTGGATTCAAGAGCTTTTAATTGATTTAGAGGATTTGGAATATGTACTTTCAACCGTGAAGTTGCTTGGTTCTAAAGGTACTACTGGTACACAGGCAAGCTTTTTAAGCCTTTTTAATGGAGATTCTGAAAAAGTTAAGCTTCTTGAAGAAAAAATAACTCAAAAACTTGAGTTTGAAAGCGTTTATCCTGTTTCCGGACAAACGTACACTAGAAAATTTGATTCACGAGTCTTAAATATTTTAAGTGGAATTGCACAAAGTGCTTGTAAATTTAGTAATGATATTAGGCTTTTACAAAGTTTAAAAGAGATAGAAGAACCATTCGAAGAAAAACAAATTGGTTCTTCTGCTATGGCTTATAAAAGAAATCCCATGAGATCTGAGAGAATATCATCAATAGCTAGATATGTAATAATAAATTCGCTAAACCCTGCGATTACAGCTGCAACACAGTGGTTCGAGCGGACGCTTGATGATTCAGCTAATAGAAGGATCAGCATACCAGAAGGTTTTTTGGCTATTGATTCAATACTGAACTTATATATAAATATTTCAAGTGGTCTTGTTGTTTATCCAAAGGTTATAAATTCTCATGTTTTTGCTGAATTACCTTTTATGGCGACTGAAAATATTCTTATGGAAGCTACTAAAAAAGGTGGGGACAGGCAAGAACTGCATGAGAGAATAAGAATACATTCAATGGAGGCAGCTAAAAAGGTTAAAATTGAAGGTGAGAGTAATGATTTGATAGAGAGAATTATTGAAGACAAGGTATTTAACATTAACAAAGATGAATTATTAAAAATATTGGATCCGAGGAATTTTATTGGGAGGTCTGAAGAACAGGTTTTAGAGTTTATAAAGAATCATGTTGATTCAAAGCTCGATGAAATCAAACTTGACGAGAAAATTGTTAGAATAGAGGTTTAATATTATAGTAAAGGTGGAATTTGAAAATGTATAGTACGAAACAGATTTCAAAGATTGATCCTGAAATTTCTGAAGCTATTGAAAATGAAGTAAAAAGACAACGGAACAAAATTGAGCTTATAGCATCAGAAAACTTTGTAAGTGCTGCAGTACTTGAAGCACTGGGAACTCCACTTACAAATAAGTATGCAGAAGGGTACCCGGGAAAAAGATATTATGGTGGCTGTGAATATGTAGATGTAGTAGAAACTTTGGCAATTGAAAGGGCAAAAAAGATATTTGGAGCACCTCATGTAAATGTTCAGCCACACTCTGGTGCACAAGCTAATGCTGCAGTACTATTTTCAATACTAAATCCGGGAGATACTGTTTTAGGCATGGATTTGGCGCATGGAGGGCATCTTAGTCATGGCAGTAAAGTAAATTTGTCTGGAAAGTATTATAATGCAGTTTATTATGGTATTCGTGAAGATGATTTTAGAATTGATTATGAGGAAGTTCTAAAGATTGCAAAGGAACATAAACCTAAGGTGATAATTGCAGGAGCAAGTGCGTACCCTAGGATAATAGATTTTAAAGCTTTTAAAGAAATTGCAGATGAAGTTAATGCATATTTATTAGCAGACATTGCGCACATCGCAGGCCTTGTTGTAACAGGGTTGCATCCGAGTCCGTTTCCTCATGCGCATTTTGTTACAACAACTACACATAAGACTTTACGTGGTCCAAGAGGGGGTATGATTATGTGTGCAGAAGAACACGCAAAAAGTATTGATAAAGCAGTATTCCCAGGAACTCAGGGTGGACCTTTAATGCACGTTATCGCAGCAAAAGCTGTTGCGTTAAAAGAAGCAATGTTACCTGATTTTAAAGAATATCAAAAGCAAATAATAAAGAACAGTCAAACACTTGCAAACAATTTATTAAGTCATGGATTTAATCTCGTGTCAAATGGAACAGATAATCATTTAATGCTAGTAGATTTAAGAAACAAAAACATCACAGGTAAAGATGCACAATTAAAGCTTGACGATGTAGGGATTACAGTTAACAAGAATGGAATTCCATTTGATACTCAAAGTCCATTTATCACAAGTGGAATTAGAATTGGAACTCCAGCAGTAACAACAAGAGGGATGAAGGAACAGGATATGCAACTGATAGGAGATTTAATAAATCTAACATTAACTAATTCTGAAAGCAGTAAAAATAATATTGAGGCGGGTGTAAGAGATATATGCAATAGATTTCCTTTGTATTAATTATTATAGGGGGGTGGGTTTATGAAAAATAGTAAAATTATTTCAGAAAGACTACTGTTACTTGTACTTATATCGGGATTAATAACGTGTTTCTTTTCAGTTGGATGTCAAACTCAAAAAGTGTTGACACCAGTAACTTTGGGGATTACCCCGTACTTAAATTCGATTGGATTTGCTGATGGTATTAAAGGAGCTTTAGCAAAAGATGCATCATTGAATTTAAAAGTTGTTTCAAAGGAGTGGGAATTATTATTTAATGATGCTGCAAATGGGGCAGTTGATGTGCTGGTAATAAACAACCAGAATGCTGAACAAAATTTTGTTAGTGATGGATTCGGATTGTCAAGAATAGAATATATGTATGATTATTTTCTTCTAATTGGTCCGCCTGATGATCCTGCAGGTATTATTAAGTCATTAAAAAGAGATGAAAAAGCTACTGGCACTGACTCACTAAAACTGATATACAAAACCAAATCGAATTTTATCTCACTTGGAGAAAACTCAACTGTATATGACAGAGAGCAAGCATTGTGGAATAATGCTGGTTTGATGCCGACAGAAGATTGGTATATGACAATAGATAAAGATATTAACGAAGTATTATCTTTAGCAGTAGATAAAAAATCATATATTTTGGTTGAAAGAGGATACTATCTAGCAGAATCGAAGAAATTAGATTTAAAAATAATAGCTGACCAAGTACCAGATTTATATAATCAGTACACAATTATTCAGGCAAATTCTGCCAAATGGTTAGACAGTAAGGGGAACCCTAAGTTAAACAAAGCTGCTGGTGATGCATTGGTGAAATGGCTTCTTTCAAATAACGCAATAAATTTAATTAACAAGATAGGTAAAGCTGATTATGGAGAAAATTTGTTCAAAGTAAATTATAATAGTAAACAGAATAAATAATGATTTATACTTGCCTAAGGTAAGTATAAATCATTCCATGAGCCCAAGAGCTAGAATCTCTTGGGCTATTTCTCCAAATATAGATGCAGCTATATCACCTCCTGATTTACCGTTTTCAATAAAAACTGCAATTGAGTATTTGGGGTGACTTACTGGGAAGAAGCCTGCAAACCATGCATGAATTATTTTTTCGTTGTTTGTAAATTGACCTGTTTCTGCGGTGCCTGTTTTTCCAGCCACATCAATTTTTCCTTCAATTGATGCTTTTAATCCGGTTCCAATGTTTACAACATCTTGCATGTTCTTTGTGATTTTTCGAGCTATTCTTTCTGAAAGTATTCTCTTAGCTTCATTTTTTCGAATTTTTTTTATAACAAGATTATCTTGCCCCTTTACGCAATCGACTATATTTACTCTATTTTTTATGCCTTTGTTTGCAATTGTGGCTACGATATCAGCGATTTGCAAAGGTGTTGACAACATTTTGCCTTGCCCAATAGATATATTGGCTAAGTCACCTAATGTAAAATGTTGATCGACTTTGGGCAATAATCCAGAAGATTCAGATATGCCCTGTTCATTGATTCGGGTGGGCTTACCAAGCCCAAGCCTATCTGCCATTGATAAGATTCTAGCGTATCCAAGTTTTTGTGATAGATTTATAAAGTATGGATTACACGAAAACGCGAATGCTTTATCAAATATCTGTAAAGCCGTGTCCTCCTTTTTCACTTGAACAGCATCGTAATGTTTTGTTTCCAATTCTAATTGAACCTTTGCAGAAATATATTATATTATCTAAACCTTGTTCGTAGGCTGAGGCTATATCTATTATTTTAAAAACTGATCCAATGTCATATGATGCTACTGCCCGATTAAAAAGTTCATCATTTCTAGTATTGAGTGATATAGATATATTATTTTGATCGTAGTCAGGTTTACTGCACATAGCTAATATATCACCATTTGATGTATCTTCAACAACAACAGCACCTTTTATTGAGTGTTTTGTACAAATGTCTTCTACAATTTTTTGTATGTGATAATCAAGAGTAAGTCTAATATTGTTGGTGGTTACTTGATCAGGAATTAATAGTTTGTATCCGAACCCATGTAAAATATTGTTTTTTGCATCAACAGTTGTTGAAATCAGTTTATGTTTATTAGTTTCGAGAAGATCATTATAGTATTTTTCTAATCCAGCACTACTACATAGATCATATTTATTAATATATCCTATGATATGCTTGGCAAGTGAATTGTTATTAAATCTTGGTAATGTATTAATAATTGAAATTCCTTTAATTTGTGAGTTTAGTAACATATTTTTTTTATGTTCATCTATTTCAATTATTATAGGTATTTTCCTTGTTTTAACTTCTGAACAAAGCTTATTATAATCTAAACTCAATATCTGGTGTAAAGAAAAAATATCTTCAAAGTTTGATTTCAAAATGAGAGGCTTTATTACTGCTAAAATATTGTTGCTTCTATTTGTGAATGAAATATCATTTTTGTCTAAAAAGTTTCCTCGAATATTTTCTAAGCAAAAGTCAATATTTTTTTCAGAACTTGAGGCTGCGGATAAATCAGGGCTTTTTATTATTTCAAAATAAAAAAGACGTATGATTAATAGAAGAATTATTAAACTATATATAGCAAGTATAGCTTGCATTCTTTTATACATATAATTAGTCCTTTCGAGATTAATATTAGTCTCAAGTTTTATTATTTCGAAATACAGTCTATATATACTAGAGATCAATTTTAAATTTTACAGTATATCTATTTTTATAATATTTTGATTTAAAGTTACAGTTCAGATGTATATATCTCATTAAAGAAACGACAATTGCACTTTAGGTTTTATTAAATTGTTCCCCCATAAGAGTGTCATCCTGAGCCGATTTTGCGAAGGATTCCATCGTTTTAGGGTAAGGATGAAATTGAACGGTTCCTTCAAAGATGATGACAGGGGACGGTTCCTTGACATACAGACATGAATGTCTGTATGTCAAGGAACCGTCCCCTGTCATCATCTTTGAAGGAACCGTTCAATTTCAAGGACAAGCTTTTTGTTTTCCTCGTCCTTATTTTCGATAGAGATTTTCATATTATTAATGGTGTCATTAAGAGTTCTAATAGTAGAGGTAAGATTTTTTAGCAAACTTTTTAAATCTCCTACTTCTGAAACTAAATTTTCATAATCTTTTTGATATTGCTTTTGATAATTAGAGCCCATAAACACACAACTTTCTTATTAATTTTTATAAAGAAATCATACCATGAAACCCGCTAAAAATCAAGCTAAAATGCTTATTTTTAGCGGGTTTCAACTTGGTTTTTTTGATATTCTTTTTGAAAAATCGAATGTTTAATAGGCATACTTTTTTTGATTCTTGTAATTAAATATTATTAATTTTAGGATAAGCACATCTGAACTGTAACCTGTATATAAAGTAATATTCGTTTTCATGTTGCTAAAACATGAAATTTTAGGTATTATATCTTAAGGTATGGAGGGGTATTATGAAAAGTGCATTAAGTGACAGAATATTACAAAAGGTAGAAAAACCCATAAGGTATATAGGAAATGAATGGAATAGTGTAATTAAATGTGTTAGTAAGGTTGATATTAGATTTGCTTTTTGTTTTCCTGATGTCTATGAGGTTGGCATGTCCCATCTGGGAATGAGAATTCTCTATCATATGTTAAATGATAGGGATGATGTCTATTGCGAACGGGTGTTTGCTCCATGGCTTGATATGGAAGAACAGCTAAGAGCAAACAATATTTCTTTATTTGCATTAGAAACAAAAGATCCTTTAAGCGTTTTTGACTTTATTGGATTTACTTTGCAGTATGAAATGAGCTATACCAATATCGTTAATATGTTAGATTTATCAGGGATACCAGTTTTTAGTTCAGATAGGTTAGACACGCATCCATTAATTTGTGCAGGAGGACCTTGCGCATACAATCCAGAGCCATTAGCTGATATTATAGATTTTTTTGTTATTGGTGAGGGTGAAGAGATATTAAATGAAGTTATGGACTTATATAAGAAACACAAGAAAAATACTTCTTGTACCTTTTCTAAAGAAAGGTTTTTAGGTGAGTTGGTTTGTATCGAAGGAATATATGTTCCCAAATTTTACGATGTTTTTTACAATGAAGATAATACTATTAAATCAATGATACCAAAGCATAGTAATTATCCAGAAAAAATAAGGAAAAGAATCATAAAAGATTTAGATAAAGTATATTTTCCATCAGAAATAATTGTACCTTTTACCGAGATAGTGCATGATAGGGTTATGCTCGAGTTGTTTCGTGGATGTATAAGAGGGTGCAGGTTTTGTCAAGCTGGATTTATATATAGACCAGTCCGGGAAAAGTCTTATAAAAAATTAGTTGAGAAAGCAAAAACTTTGATTAATGCAACGGGTTATGAAGAGGTGTCATTGACATCATTAAGTACAAGCGATTATACACATCTTAGAAGTTTGACGCATGAATTGCTTGATGATTTAGAACCAAAGATGGTAAATTTATCACTACCGTCCCTTAGAATTGATTCATTTTCTCTAGAACTTTTAGAAAAATCGCAAAAAGTGAGGAAAAGTGGATTGACATTTGCACCAGAAGCCGGAACGCAAAGGCTTAGAGATGTAATTAATAAAGGTATTACAAGGGAAGATATATTAAATTCGGCTTCTTTAGTGTTTAACAGTGGTGTAAATGGTATAAAGTTATACTTTATGATTGGCTTACCTACAGAGACGTTTGAGGATTTGGATGGAATTGTAAACCTCGGCAATGATGTAGTACAAGTATATAAAGAGGTATCAAAGGATATTCGAAAAAGGGAATTCAAGGTTACAATTAGTGTTTCGTCTTTTGTACCGAAGCCTTTTACACCATTCCAGTGGGAGGCTCAAGATAGTGCAGATGTTTTAAAACAAAAACAACTTTATTTAAAGAGCGAAATTAAGAATAAACTCATAACCTACAATTGGCATGATTCTAAATTAAGCTTTATGGAGGCAATTTTTGCAAGAGGGGATAGAAGACTTTCAAAAGTGCTAATCAAAGCGTGGGAAAAAGGATGTAGGTTTGATGGATGGGGCGAACATTTCAAAATGGAAAAATGGCTTGAAGCGTTTTCTGATTGCAATATTGATCCTAAGTTTTATGCTTATAGAAAGAGAGAATATGATGAAGTATTACCGTGGGATCATATCGATATCGGTGTTTCAAAGGAATTCTTCATTCGTGAAAGTAAGAAAGCTTATGAAGAAGAATTGACTGCAAATTGCCGAAAGTTATGCTCAAATTGTGGTTTGATGTCTATTGTGGGAGGAAAATGTATTAATGATAATTAGAATAAAATTTTTAAGGGGGGACGCTGAAAAATATATTGGACATTTAGATCTTATGAGATTTTTTCATAGAGCCCTAAAACGTGCGGGTTTACCTATTGCATATTCAAAAGGATTCAATCCACATCCACATATGGTTTTTGGACTGCCATTGGGTGTTGGCATAACAAGTCAAGCTGAGTATGCAGATTTTGAACTGGATAAGGATCTGAACCTTAAATATTTTATAGATGCGTTGAATAATGAATTGACACCGGGATTTAGGATCTTAGATGCGAAGGCTAAACTTTCTTTGAAAAATATTATGGCATCTGTTAATCTAGCATCATATGATGTTTTAGTTGCAATTAAGGAAGATTTAGAAATAGATAAGACTTTTGAGTGGGTAAATATTTTTCTTAGCCAAGAATCAATAATAATTGAAAAAGAAAGTGCCAAGAATAAAAAAACAAAAAAAATTGATATAAGAGAAAAGATTTACAAACTTGAACCATGGCTATTGGAAGATATTGATGAAAACAAGTTTAGAAATATAAGCGATTGTGATGATGAAATTGATATCGACAAGCATGAGATTAGATACAAAAATATTTTTCAAGATACTTGGGCAAAAGAAAAATGTGATTATTATAGTGAGTATAATGCTAAATCAATAATATGTTTTTCGATGCTATTAGATGCAGGAGGGGTAAGTAATTTAAAGCCTCAAATCGTAATAATGAGCTTTTTTAGAAGGGCTGATCTTGATTTTGAGATTTTAAAGATTCATCGTACAGGACTTTTTATAAAAAAAGATAATAAACTATTTTTACCTATTCATGGTGCAGTGTTGTTAGATTAATGAGGTGTAGAAGATGGTCAATGAGATAATAATTGATGTAGGGTTAAATGAAACCAGGGTCGCAGTATTGGAAGACAAAGAATTAGTTGAAATATATATTGAAAGAGCTAATTCCCAGAGGTTAGTAGGAAATATATATAGGGGCAAAGTTAGCAGTGTATTACCTGGGATGCAGGCTGCATTTATTGATATTGGATATGAAAAAAATGCGTTTCTTTATGTTGGGGATGCTTTGGCTCATAAAGAATTCACTGAAGAAGAAGAAGAGGATTTTACTGAATTCAAAAACCTAAATATTGATGAAATATTAAGACCTGGTCAGGAGATAACAGTTCAAGTAATTAAAGAACCTATTAGCACAAAAGGTCCAAGGGTTACTACTCACGCTACTTTACCTGGAAAGCATCTAGTCTTGATTCCAAATGCAGATTATGTTGGTATTTCTAGAAGAATTGAAGATGAGGCAGAAAGAGCAAAATTAAAAGCAATTGCTGAGAAGATTAAACCAGACGATATGGGTCTAATTGTAAGAACTGCTTCTGAAGGAAAAAATGAAGAAGATTTTACAAGTGATATAAACTTTCTTTTAAAGCTTTGGGGAAAAATAAAGCAAAGGGAACAAAGTGGATCAGTCCCACGCTGTATTCACAAAGATCTAAGTTTAATTTATAGAGCTGTTAGGGATTTGTTTTCATTTAATATTGATAAGTTTATAATAAATGACAGACATGAATATAATAAAGTTTTAGAGCTTGTAGAGATGATATCGCCAGCATTGAAACTTAAAGTCGAGTACTTTTATAAGAGTATCAATTTATTTGATTATTACCAAATAGATTCAAAGCTTTCTAAAGCTTTGACTAATAAAGTTTGGCTAAAATGTGGAGGCTATATAATAATTGAACAGACTGAAGCTTTAACTGTTATTGATGTAAATACTGGTAAATATGTAGGAATAAATAACTTAGAGGAAACGGTTCTAAGAACTAATATCGAAGCCTCTAAAGAAATAAGCAAGCAACTAAGGCTTAGAGATATTGGTGGAATAATAATAATTGACTTTATTGACATGCATGAACCTGAGCACCAACAGATGGTAATTGAGGCGTTAAAACTGTCTCTAAAAAGGGATAGGACTAGAACTACGGTTGTAGGCATGACTGGATTGGGTTTGATTGAGATGACAAGAAAAAAAATCAGACAGACATTATCATCAGTGTTTAATGTTCCTTGTCCGTATTGTGAAGGAACTGGGAAAATATTATCTTTAGAGTCTATCACAAGAAATGTTGAAAAAGAGATTAGTAAATATTTTGCAGAAACTATAGCTAATGCTATACAGGTTGAAGTCCATCCGTTAGTAGCAGAAATATTGGCTGGGATTAATGGCGAAAATATAAGAAAAATAGAGAATTCTCTTAATAAAAAAATATTGATTAAAGCCTTAAATGAAGTAAAACATGAAGAAATTAAAATCATAGAGATTGACATCAACTTGTTGCTATGATAAGCTTGAAAAGCCGCACGGATTTAAGGCCTTTAAATGCTTAAAAGCTGCCTAAACTGGCGAGATTAGACTCCAAAGGAGGTGTTATTATGTATGCGATAATTGAAACAGGTGGGAAACAGTATAAAGTAGTTGAAGGGGAAGTCATTTTTATTGAAAAACTACCGGCTGAACCTGGTGAAGCAATTAGCATAGACAAAGTTTTATATATAAGAAATGGTGAATCAATTTTTGTTGGAAATCCATTAATCGAAAATGCAAGTGTTACTACTAAAGTTTTGAATCATGGCAAAGAGAAAAAAATAATTGTTTTCAAATATAAGCCTAAAAAGGGCTATAGGAAAAAGCAGGGGCATAGACAGTCATATACAAAAATTCAAATTGAGAAGATTAATTTTGGAATAGATATTGTTTTAAATGTAGAGCCTGTTCTAGAAAGTGAAGTTTTAGCGTAAGATGGCATTATAGAGTGAGACACCAATGATAACTGTAAAAATTAAAAAGACCCAAAATGATGATATGTATGGATTTGTTGTAACTGGGCATGCAGGCTTTGGCAAAAAAGGTAAGGATATCGTTTGTGCTGCCGTATCTTCAGTTGCATATAATGCTATAAATGCCCTCCAAGAACTAGTGGGTATTAGCGATTTCAAACAAAATGATGGATATATAAAGTGCGATATACCAGATGATTTGAATGAATCTGATAGGTATAAGATAAATATAATTCTAAAGACAATAGAAATAGGCTTTAAACAGATAGCGTCGAGTTATCCTAGACATGTATCTGTTTTATATGAGGAGGTGTAACAGATTATGATTAAAATAAATCTTCAACTATTTGCTCATAAAAAAGGGGTAGGTAGTTCTAGAAATGGACGTGACAGTAAGTCTAAACGACTTGGAGTCAAAAGAGGGGATGGACAATTTGTACTTGCTGGAAATATCTTAATAAGACAGCGGGGAACTAAAATACATCCTGGAGAAAATGTAGGAATAGGTAGTGATGATACATTATATGCTTTAATTCCTGGAGTAGTTAGATTTAGAAGATATGGAAAAAGTAGAAAGAAAGTATGCATAGTACCAGCAGAGACAGTAGCAACGGTTGTAGCATGTTAGGAATTGAAATAATAAGTCCCGATTAAAATCGGGTCTTTTTCTTATTTAGAGGGACAAGGGGACAGGTTCCTTGTCCTTTTGTTTCAACGAGGGACAAGGAACCTGTCCCCTTGTCCCTCTACCATAAAATTAATAGGAGTTGATAATTAAGATGGATAAAAAATCAATTAAAGACATTGATGTTAAAGGTAAGAGAGTAATAGTGCGTGTAGATTTTAATGTTCCATTGGATGAAAACTTGAAAATAACTGATGATAAGAGAATTGTCGAAGCACTTCCCACGATTTCTTATTTAATTGAACAAGGGGCTAGGGTTATACTAGTGTCCCATTTAGGAAGACCAAAGAATGGTTTTGAAGCAAAGTACAGTATGAAGCCAGTAGCTAAGAAGCTTGAAGAGTTATTAGACAAAACTGTAATAATGGCAAATGATGTAATTGGTGAGGATGCAAAGAAAAAGGCTGCAGAATTGAAACCTGGTGAGGTTTTAATGCTTGAGAATGTTAGGTTTCATAAAGAAGAGGAAAAAAATGATCCAGCATTTGCAAAAGAATTATCAAGTCTAGCCGAAATTTATGTAAATGATGCATTTGGTACGTCACATAGGGCACACGCATCGACTGTTGGACTAGCTAAATATCTTCCTGCAGTTTGTGGATTTCTAATAGAGAAAGAAATAGGAATAATGGGCAAGGCATTATCAAATCCTGGTAGACCATTTATAGCGATCCTTGGAGGTGCTAAGGTTTCAGATAAGATTGGTGTAATTGAAAATTTAATTGATAAGGTGGATACCTTAATTATTGGAGGTGGAATGGCATATACATTCTTTAAATCTATGGGGTACAATATTGGAACTTCAATATGTGAAAATGATAAATTAGAATTAGCGAATAATTTAATGAAAAAGGCTCAAAATAAAGGAATAAAGTTAATATTACCGAAAGATAATATTATAGCAAAAGAGTTTAAAAATGATACTGAATTCGCTTGTGTGGATTCTGATCAAATTAAAGACGGCTGGATGGGAATGGATATTGGAGCAGAGAGTATAAGAACGTTTTCAGATGAAATTAAAAATGCGAAAACTGTTGTTTGGAACGGACCTATGGGTGTTTTTGAGTTCCCTAACTTTGCAAATGGAACAAGACAAGTTGCGGCCTCTGTTGCTTCATCTGATGCAGTGTCAATTATTGGTGGAGGAGACTCTGCAGCAGCAATAGAACAGCTTGGGTTCGCTGATAAAGTAACCCATATATCAACAGGCGGGGGAGCATCGTTAGAATTTCTAGAAGGAAAAGTATTACCTGGAATAGATGTTCTATTAGATAGAGGAGGATTTTAATATGAATAGTAGAAGAAAAATTGTTGCTGGAAACTGGAAAATGAATAAAACCTCAAGTGATGCAGTGAAATTTGTTGAGGAACTCAAAACTAGATTATACGATGTTAAATCAGAAGTTGTAGTTGGAGTACCATTTGTATCAATATCAGGGGTTTTAAAGGTGTTAGAAGGATCAAATATAAAAGTTGCGGCTCAAAATATGCATTGGGAAGAAAAAGGTGCATTTACAGGTGAAGTATCAGGTCCTATGCTAAAGACCTTGGAGTCCATTATGTGATTATTGGACATTTAGAGGCGGCAATTCTTTGGTGAAACAGATGAAACTGTTAATAAAAAGGTCCATGCAGCATTTAATGTTGGGCTTATTCCTATAGTTTGTGTCGGTGAGTCTTTAACGCAAAGAGAGCAGGGTGTAACTGCTGATTTAGTAAGATATCAGGTGAAGATAGCTATGAAAGGACTTGGTATAGACCAGGCTAAAGATACCATAATTGCGTATGAACCGATTTGGGCTATAGGTACCGGAAGGACTGCAACAAATGAACAGGCTAACGAGGTTTGTGTAATAATCAGGAAAACTGTTTTAGAGTTATATGATAGCAACGTAGCAAATCTTGTAAGGATTCAATACGGGGGAAGTGTTACTGCTCAAAATGCTGTGGATTTATTTAGTATGTCAGATATTGATGGTGGTTTAGTTGGTGGTGCTAGCCTTAAGTTAGATGATTTTGAGAAGATCACGAGGGCAGCATGAATAAAAAATTAGTTATGTTGATTATATTAGATGGTTTTGGAATCAATCCTAAGGAAGAGGGTAATGCAATAAAGGCAGCTTCAAAGCCGACAATTGATGATTTATATAAAAATTATCCAAATGCTAGGATAATGACAAGTGGTTTAGATGTAGGACTGCCAAATGGACAAATGGGCAATTCCGAAGTAGGGCATACTAATATTGGAGCAGGGAGAATTGTATATCAAGAACTGACTAGAATTACTAAGTCAATTGAAGATGGAGATTTCTTTAAAATCCAAGAGTTTTTGGATGCAATAGAAAATTGTAAGAAAAATAATTCGAGTCTTCATCTAATGGGATTATTATCAAATGGTGGAGTGCATAGTCATAACACATATTTATATGCATTATTAAAATTGGCAAAAGAAAATGGACTTAAGAATGTGTTCGTGCATTGCTTTCTAGATGGACGAGATGTACCTCCGAATAGTGGAAAGAATTATGTGGCTGAACTAGAAGAAAAATTAATTGAAATTGGTGTTGGTAGGATTGCAACAGTGATGGGTAGATATTATGCGATGGATAGGGACAATAGTATGGGAAAGAGTAAGCCTAGCTTATAATGCAATGGTTTTGGGTGAAGGGCTAAAAATCAAAACGGGGATAGAAGCAGTAACGGGGTCATATGAAAGACAAGAGTCTGATGAATTTATTAAACCAACTATTATAGTTGATGGAGAAGATAAGAGTATAACAAGTATTAAACAAAATGACTCTATAATTTTTTATAACTTTAGACCAGACAGGGCAAGAGAGATAACAAGAGCCTTTGTTGACCCTGAATTTAATGGATTTATCCGAAAAAATGGATATTTCGAAGTTTATTTTGTTTGTTTAACTCAATATGATGAAAGTATGCCAAAAGTTGCTGTTGCGTTTAAACCTGAAAGCTTAAAAAATACATTTGGAGAGTACATTAGCAGGTTTGGGCTTAAACAACTAAGGATCGCTGAAACAGAAAAATATGCACACGTGACATTCTTCTTTAACGGGGGAGTAGAAAAAGTTTATGATGGAGAAGATAGAGTTTTGATTCCCTCTCCAAAGGTTGCAACATATGATATGAAACCTAGATGAGTGCATTTGAGGTAAAAGATGAGGTAATTCGAAGAATAAATTCTCATAAGTACGATGTTATTATTTTAAACCTTGCAAATCCGGATATGGTAGGGCATACAGGCAATTTTAATGCTACAAAGCAAGCAATTGAAGCGATTGATAAGTGTCTTGGTGAAATAATTCCATGTGTTATACAACAAAACGGTGTATTATTAATAACCGCAGATCATGGAAATGCAGAGCAAATGATTGATTATGAATTAGGTGGACCTTTTACTGCACATACTACAAATCCAGTCCCTTTATTTGTAATTGGGTTAGAGGATATAGAATTAAAGGATGGCAGGCTATCTGATTTGGCTCCAACTATGTTAGATATTCTAGGTTTAGAAAAACCATCGCAAATGACGGGGAAATCATTGATAACATTCCATGATTAATTCCAAAAGTGAGTGTTTGGCCTGATTAAAAGATTTCTAGTTTTATTTGCACCTAATTCAGATAGTTTTTAATATTCCAAAGCATATATAAGGGTATATTTAGTAAAGATTCATCCATTTTTAAGTTTAAAAAGAGATGTTCTGATAGAGACTTCAGGTTTGTATTTCTCTCGATAAACACTAAGACTACGGGATTTTACATTTATAGAAGATTTTACCTCTATAGGTAAAATCTTCTCTTCAAACTGAGCAATAAAGTCAACTTCCGCCGTATTACAAGACCTCCAGTAATATGGCACATCTCCAAGCAAATGTAACAAGCTCATTTAAAACATAATTTTCTGTCATGGCACCTTTAAATTCACAATAAAGAACAGATTCTTCAAAAATTGATTAAGCTGGAAGCTTTGACATCCTTCTAAGTAGACCTACATCAGATAAATATACTTTAAAAAAGCTTGGATTGGAATAAGCAGATAAAGGAATTGCAGGTTTTTCAATTTTATTAACCTTGTAAACCATACCAGCACTAACAAGCCACTGCAAAGCATCTTCCAAGTCTTTTGCCCTTGCTCCTTGTTTCACATGCCCATAAACAAATTTTCCGTTTTCTTTTGCTAATTGATCTGGTATACTTTTCCACATCAATGATAGTTTTGGAAATTCAGCTGCTGGTGCATGTTTTGCAAAATCCAGTTCATATGAATTTAGAATAACATCTTGTATTCTTTCAACTTCGGATACATCCTTACTTTCAAGCCATATGGAAATTACTTCTGGCATGCCTCCTGTTACGAGATAAGTTTTATATAGAGTGGTAAGTTTATCTAAGAACATTTGAGATACAGGTGTATTTACGTCTAACTTTTTAATATACTCAATTAACATTTCTTCTTCATTTGAAAGTATAAATTCCAAAAAGCACATGGGTCTAAGTGTCAGGAAATCAACTTTACCAACAGGAAAAGATAACGGTTTGGATAAGGCAATACCTAATAATGAGCCTGCGCAAACAATATGATATTCAGGTATTTCTTCATAAAAATATTTAAGGGAGGTCATAGCTGCATTGCAAAACTGTATTTCATCAAGAATAATTAATGTTGATTTAGGATTGATTTTCTCGTTGTTCAAAACGCCCAACTCCATTATGATACGCTTAGGGTCTAGATCTTGTTCAAAGTGCTGTGCTAAAGCAGGATTGCCCTCAAAATTGAAATATGCTATATCTTCGTAGTTTTCTTTCCCAAAAAGTTTCAGTATATAGGTTTTTCCGCATTGACGAACTCCCTTTAAAATCAGAGGTTTTCTATCTTTGCGATTTTTCCATTTGATAAATTCATTTATAATTAAACGTTTCAATAAATCACCACCATTATAAGTATTAAATTTGCAATTTTATTTTCATTATTAATATTTATAATAGTTTATCTTATTACAATTGTCAATAATACTGGAAATTATAAGTTGATGAAACTTGCCCATCATTCTATTGTTGTACCTGAAAAGTAATGCTTCAAGATATCATCACATTTAAATCCTGCCATAGCCATGCCCTGTGCTCCTTCTTGGCACATTCCTACTGCATGACCCCAACCCCGACCTTTGAAGGTATATGTTGTTGGAGCAACGGATAAAGTTTTATTTTGATTATTTGCACCTAATAACGATATATTTTGCGTATTGCTTTGATCTATTGTTTTTATTCCAGTTGAAGTTATGATAGGGTTATTCCATACGTTGGATATATTAAATATATTGATGCTAGAGGGTGTTGACCGAATAATACTTTTATCTGTATTTGTTGAAATATTAAACCACTGACTGTATAATTGAAAAATTGTTCTACACTTTTCTAAGGTAAAATTTTTATCCCCTAAAGTTCCCAATATAGTAAGCCCAATGACCCTTCCAGTGTTAGAATAATTAGTAATTTTTATTCCTAAAATATTACCTATATCAATTTTTTTATTTGACAGAATTTGCTTAATATTATCAGAGGATAATGTTGTTTCCCAGGTATAGTTCCAAGATTTACCTGATTCATACTTGTCCTCGACACTTTTTAAGTAAGGCACATCAGTACCCCAAACATTTTTTGCATCTTCTGTAACACCTGAACATGAATCAAAATAGAAGACTTCTGCAAGTTTGCCTTTATATAGAATTCTTTTTCCTTTAGTTTCATCTACTGATCTATTTGTGTTGGGTGTTTCTTCGTTGAATCCCTTATATACTTGAGAATATGTAGTTGGACACAGGTCAAAGCTTAGACGATCATATTCATTTAAATTGTCTAATGCATATGTTCTTGCGGCAGTTGCTTGTGCCTTTAATGCTTCAATAGGAGAAAGAGGTCCTACTTCATGGGGTACAACTCCATATAGGTATTGCTCAAAAGGTAACATATTTATAACTGTCATATCACTACCACTAAGTCGCTTTATTTCAAGACATCCTCTATATCTTTCAGTATCATTATTATTAATCTTTAAAATACAGGGATCATTAGATGGTGAAGGTTTCACCTGAAAAATCTCATTTAAATCATTATTATCATAAGCTAGAACATCTGATCCATCAAGTGATGCGATTAGTCTTGTGCTTGATGGTAAAACTGCTGCAAATAAAATATCAGGATACTTAGGTTGCAAATCTTTTTTATATGATTAACTACATCAGACTCTTTTGCAAATGATCCAATCCATGCTTGCCATGCTCCTTGTGTTATATGAAGAAAAACACTTAAGTTGAATTTTTTTAAGCCTGAGAACTTCAGCATTAATTTGATCATAAGTATCAAAATTTTTCCCAACTTTTATATGGTAAGGACCAATTTTATTTCCATTTGTGTTTGGATCAGCCTTAATTAAGGCGTTAGTTTCAATCAATTTACCAGGGGATCTGATAAAAAAGGAATCTTTTCTAATATTAATAATAGAAGAATCATTAACCTGATATAGAGTATTAAAACTTCCCTTTTTATATGTACCTAATAAAATACCATTTTAGCATTTAAGTCTATGTAAGATTGAGCTGAATTAACTCCAGTGATTGCATCATTAAAATATAAGCCAATTCTGATATCAGGTTCATCTGGATCGGAAAATGATGTATTTACTGCAATAAGATTAAGACCTAGAACAATAATAAGAAGAACGTAAATTATTTTTTTCATAACATAGCCACCTTATCTTTAAGAATTATAGTTCTAAGTATCTTAATTCTAGTATATTAAATTAAATTGATATGATCAAGTCGGAAAAAGATACCAAGATTGCTATTCTTTTTCCAGAACAAACCTTACCGGAAACATCTTTATTTAGTTTAGAATTTAAAGCAGTAGTTAAAGCTGTGGTTGAACTAAATGAATCAGATAATTGAGATGGCACAATAATTATAGTATTATTATCACTTTTTACAGCTTCATACATTATTGACATTGCTCTTAATTG
>CAVYEU010000070.1:0-8913 GCA_963767415.1 uncultured Eubacteriales bacterium | reverse complement strand
CACATTGGTCTGATATGAAACAAGAATATGAAAATAAATCTGAAGATAAACATGAAGATAACAGTCAAGATTCTATAGTATTGAATTTATTGACAGACAGTACTAAACCACTGGGAGATATATTATAATCCTAGTGAAAAAGCATATTCACCATCAACTACATATTATTTATTAAAAGAATTGCAGGAACTTACGTATGATCCTGATGTTGCATTTTCTGCAGGTACTGAACTAATTAATATATTAAATAGTATTGATTTGTCTAAATTACCCAAAGATGAAAATAGAAAAGATTTGGCATATATTATTGAAGGGATACAATCATTTTTTAGAAAGCTACGTAACAATGAAGCTGTAACCTCTGCACCTTTTCTGATGAAAAAGAAAGAAGAGAAGTTTATACAATTCTTGCAAAGGGTCTCAAACTAATTACAGATATCTAAAAGAAAAAGTTGAGGAGAAAAAAGAAGAACTTGATATACATGGCTTCCTTGAATTGATTGGAGATGCTGGATATTACTGTTATCAGAGGTGGAATGAAGTTTTAGAAACTCTTATAAAAAAATTTCCTAGATGAAGTAATTAAAAAAACAAATATACATGTTCAGGGAAACCAGAATAAGATGGAAGATTTATTGAAGGAATTATTTTGCAAATCGAAAGAAATTGTAGCTGAAAATTTAGCTTGTGATTTTATGAAAGAATATTATCCAAATCAATAACCTTTTCTTCATAAACAAGCTTATTTTTACACAGAATACCAGCTTCTTACTAAAACTCTACTAAGGTGTTCCCTATCACTCTATTTTACGCTATTTTAATTATTACCTCGGCAAGTATAGATAAAAAGGTGATAATTCTTTTGCCTATTCTACGATAGACAAAAAAATTATCACCTTTATCTTTTTTGTTTATATTTTGATAACTGCGGGACTAGGATTCGAACCCAGACGAAATGAGTCAGAGTCATTCGTGCTACCTTTACACAATCCCGCAAGACATATATCAATATAGCATATTGCATTTAGCCTTGCAAGAAGAATCTCTAATTATCCTCAGAATTATAAATTTATTGTAACTGTTCATTTATTGATTGAAACATAATATCGACTCTCCTTCTAATAACATAAATTTTAGGTATATTAATAAAGCTTAACGACAATTTCTGTTCTTAAAATGACTAATTATTTTTTTGCACATATCGCCTCAGCTATTGCTAAGTCTTCTTGTGTCGTAATCTTTATATTATCGTAGCTTCCAAATACAATTTTTATCTTGGTTCCAAGTCGTTCAACTAAAACAGCGTCATCTGTCCCAAGAAACCCATCTTTTATTGCCTTATTGTGTGCTTCTAATATCAAATCATATCTAAAACCTTGGGGAGTTTGTACCGACCAAAGATTACTTCTATCTAAAGTTTTACTTATAAAACCTTCTGAGTCGCCTTCTTTTATAGTATCTTTAACTGAAACTGCAACAATAGTTGCCCCAAACTCAAACGTTTCTCGTATTGAATCTTTTATAATATTTTCGTTTATAAATGGTCTTGCTCCGTCGTGGATTAATACAATATCTGATTTTGGATTTACATTGATTAGTCCGTTATAAACTGAATTTTGTCGTTCTTTACCTCCTGGAACCAATTTTTTGACCTTGCTTAATGAATATTTTTCTATTATATTTTTTTGACAATATGAAATATCATTCTCATTAATAACAACGATTATTTCATCTATATCATTTGAATTTTGAAAAACTGCCAAGGTTTTAGCTATTACAGGTATATCCCCAATATCTATGTATTGTTTGTTTATATCACTATTCATTCTAGTTCCCCGACCTGCAGCAACAACCAGGACACTTGTAAATAAACTATTTGTTTGCATATCATCCTCCGAATTATATTAATGTTAGTAAATATTTGTGGTTTTAGTTAAGAAGTATTCGCATCCATCATTATTTTGAAGCATTTTATGATATGCTTCTACAGCTGTTTCAAAGTTATCAAAAATTCCAAAAACGGTTGGTCCACTACCACTCATCATACTGCCAATTGCTCTAAAATCAATTAGATCCTTCTTAATACTTGTTATTATACTATACCTTGGCTCTATGATAGACTCGAATACATTCTTCATGTTTTTTGCAAGAACATGAATATTATTTGATGTAATTGCATTTATTAATAAATCTGTATCAGGTCTATATAAATCAATATTATCAAGTTTAAGATTGTTATATGCCCATGCTGTTGAAACCGAAATGGGAGGCTTAACTAATACAATCCATACGCCATTAATTTGAGGTAAATCAGTAAGTTTTTCACCTATACCGCAAGCTAAGCGTGTTCCTCCCTTAACACAATAAGGAACATCTGCTCCAACGTCGACGCCAAGTAACATCAATTCTTCATCGCTTAATCCTAATGAAAACAACATATTTATGCCTTTTAAAACACCAGCGGCATTAGAACTTCCTCCTGCAAGCCCAGCTGCTACAGGAATATTTTTGTTTATATGAATCTTTAAAGAAGCTGCTATATTATATTTCTTCAGCATCAAATTCGCTGCCTTGTACGCAATATTATCGCTTCCAGAAGGAACATAGTGCTTATCACAAGTAACTTCTAAACCCTCGCCTTCCTTAATTTCAATAAAAATATCGTCATGTAAGTCTATTGTTTGCATAATCATTCTCAGTTCATGATATCCATCAGATCTTTTGTTTAAGACATCTAATGACAGATTTATTTTTGCAAAAGTTTTCAATTCAATATAATTCATTGATTTTACTCCTAACACATTTTTATATTTTTGAAATTTCATCAAGTAATTCTTGTACAATTTTATCTTGTGGAATCTTTCGAATAATTTCACCCTTTTTAAATAATAAAGCTTCTCCTTTTCCACCTGCGATTCCTATATCAGCTTCCCTTGCTTCACCTGGTCCGTTTACTGCACATCCCATTACTGCTACTTTAATAGGCTTATCTAGGTGTTCAAGGCCAATCTCAACTTTATCAGCAATCTCAATTAAATTTATTTGACACCTTCCACAAGTTGGACAAGATACAAATTCTATGCCTCTTTTCTTTAATCCAAGTGATTTTAATATTTCAATTCCAACTTTGACTTCTTCTTTGACATCTCCTGTAAGTGATACCCTTAAAGTATCTCCAATACCTTCTGCCAAAAGAGTTCCTATCCCAATTGCAGATTTAATTGTTCCACTAAATATTCTACCTGCTTCTGTTACACCTAAATGCAGAGGATATCTTGATACTTTTGAGAATAATCGATAAGAAGCTATCGTCATTGGAACATTTGAAGCTTTTATAGCAACAATTATTTGATCAAAATCTAGATCCTCCAAAATTTTAACATGTCCTAATGCACTTTCAACCATTCCCTCAGGAGTTACCCCATTATATTTTTCAAGAATACGTTTCTCAACGGAACCTGAATTAACACCTATTCTTATTGGAATCTTTCTTTCCTTTGCGACTTTCACAACAGCTTTAACATTATCCACGCCACCAATATTCCCAGGATTTAATCTTACCTTGTCCGCACCATTTTCCATACATGCAATTGCTAGCTTGTGATCAAAATGAATATCAGCTACAAGTGGCATGTTATAGGCAAATTTGTCCATTTCTTTTCTGATTTTTGAAACCGCCTCGGCAGCTTCCATATCAGGAATTGCAACTCTTATTATTTCACAACCAACTTCATAAAGACCTCTGATTTGCTCAACTGTTTTTTCTACATCTCTTGTGTCAGTAAAAGTCATTGATTGTACTGTAACAAGTGAGTTATCGCCTATACATGTATTTCTAATTAGCACTTTGTTAGTCTCTACACGACTAATAATTTTATTATTATTCATAAATTCATTTCTCCTTCTTTTCTATTCAATTATAATGGCAATTTATTATAATGCAAGAGTGTATTTCATCTAGGGTGTATTTATTTTATATGACCCATCTTTTGTAAAATCTCCTAATGTAATACATTAGAGGAATATTAATGAAAATAATTCTTTTTATGTACCTGTTTGAATGCATAAAGACATAGGAACAGCTAAACAATAAATTCCGATTCTTAAAGCTGAAATCTTTTTAAATTACTGCGTCATCATCACTTACAATAAAACAATTATTGCGCGTTCTTCTTCCTTGTAATTTAAAAAGATTTCTAGCTTTAAAAACCGGTTTTATTATTTAGCTGTTCCTAGGTGATGTTTGATTATGAAAAATAATTTTGCTTTTCATGTTTCTATATGATAATATAAATAAAATTAATAATTTAACCTTTAACATTGTCCAGAGAGGCAAAAAGGAATATATTTCATAAAATGTAATAAAGCTATATCAAACTGCGAATATTTCCTCTTAGCCTATCTAGGTTAAGAGGTTTTTTATGGAGGTAAAAAATGTCAGATGCGAGGTTAATTCTTGAAAATGGAATGGTCTTTCATGGCAAGAGCTTTGGTAATTATGGTGATGTAGTTGGAGAAGTAGTATTTAACACCGGAATGACAGGTTATCAGGAAATCCTTACCGACCCTTCGTATTGTGGTCAAATAGTAACAATGACTTACCCTTTGATCGGAAACTATGGAATTAATATCGACGATATTGAATCGTCAAGACCCCAAATAAAAGGCTTTATCATACGTGAACTGTCAAAATCGCCAAGTAACTGGAGATCAATCGAGACATTACACAATTATTTAGAAAAACATAATATCATCGGAATTGAAGGAATTGACACGAGGGAGCTTACCAGGACATTAAGGGAAGAGGGCACGATTCGTGGGATTATTTCTACAAACTATAAAGAAATTACAAGTAAACTTTTAAATCAAATCAAATCATACCGTATCATAAATCCTGTTGACATTGTATCTACAAAAAAAATTATTCATTACGAAGGAACAGGGTTTAGGGTTGCCGTTTTAGATTTCGGTGTTAAGCAAAATATTATTCGCTCATTGTTAAATCGAAATTGCGATGTCTACGTTTTTCCATCAAGAAGTTCATCACAAGAAATTTTATCATATAAACCTCATGGATTACTTCTATCAAATGGTCCAGGAGATCCTAAAGACTGTAATACTGAAATTGATACAGTAAAAGAACTTTTAGGTGTTCTACCAATCTTTGGAGTATGTCTTGGTCACCAACTAATCGCTTTAGCGAGCGGTGCAAACACTGAAAAGCTACGATATGGACATAGGGGATGTAATCATCCTGTAAAAAACTTAGCAACTGACAAAACATACATAACTTCTCAAAATCATGGATATACAATCGTTGAGGATTCACTAGACAAGTCAATAATCGAAGTAAGCCATATAAGTATGAATGATTTTAGTATAGAAGGAATTAGATACAAAAATATACCTGTAACTTCAGTACAATTTCATCCTGAAGCCTCACCAGGTCCAACTGACACGGCATATTTATTTGATGATTTTATGACTCAGCTCTTCGTTGCAAGTGAGAAGACAAAATAACCGTCCCCTTCTCTTCTCTTAAGAAAATGAATTAGAATCTGGAGGATTAAGAAAATGCCAAAAAGAAATGATGTGAAAAAAGTATTGGTAATAGGCTCGGGACCAATAATCATTGGTCAAGCAGCTGAGTTTGATTATGCAGGAACACAGGCATGTAAAGCTTTGAAAGAAGAAGGAATTGAAGTAGTATTGGTAAACAGTAATCCTGCTACAATTATGACAGATACTAATATTGCAGACTATGTATATATTGAGCCATTATGTTGTGAGATCCTCAAAAAAGTTATAATTAAAGAAAAACCAGACAGTATTCTTCCTACATTAGGAGGACAAACAGGTCTTAATTTAGCTATGGAACTTGCCGAATCAGGGTTTCTTGATGAACAAGACGTGAAACTATTAGGAACTGCTACAGGTGCAATCAAGATGGCAGAAGACCGTCAAATGTTTAAAGATACAATGGAAAGCATAGGTGAACCCTGTATTGCAAGTAAAGTTGTCAATACTGTTCTTGATGCAGTATCCTTTGCTTGCGAGATTGGATATCCGGTTATCGTTCGACCAGCATATACGTTAGGAGGAACAGGAGGCGGAATTGCATATACCCCACTCCAATTACAAGAAATTTGTGATAACGGACTACGTTTAAGCAGAGTAACTCAGGTCCTTATAGAAAAATCAATCGCTGGATGGAAAGAAATTGAGTATGAAGTAATGCGGGATAGTAAGGGGAATGTCATCACCGTATGTAATATGGAAAATATCGATCCGGTTGGAATTCACACAGGAGACAGTATAGTCGTAGCACCTTCACAAACCTTGACAGATAAAGAGTATCAGATGCTTCGCAGTGCATCATTAAAAATTATTTCCACCTTAAAAATAGAGGGGGGCTGCAACGTTCAATTTGCATTGAACCCTGAAAGTTTTGAGTACGCAGTAATCGAAGTAAATCCGAGGGTTAGCCGTTCATCTGCACTTGCATCCAAAGCAACCGGATATCCTATTGCAAAAGTAGCAGCAAAAATAGCTATTGGTTATGGATTAGATGAAATAAGAAATGCTGTAACAACAAAAACATTTGCTTGCTTTGAGCCAACATTAGATTATGTGGTAATAAAAGTTCCCAAGTGGCCATTTGACAAGTTTGTAAAGGCGAGAAGATCTCTTGGTACCCAAATGAAGGCAACTGGCGAGGTTATGGCGATCAGCAGTTCATTTGAAGGTGCTCTTTTGAAAGCAATACGCTCATTAGAACTGGGACTATCAAGTCTTGAAATCAGCTCTTTTAAACATCTTCATAAGGATAAAATTTTGAATAAATTAAAGTCTGTAGATGATGAAAGAATATTTTTGGTTGCCGAAGGACTAAGGAAAGGTCTAACTGTAAGCGAAATTAATTCTATTACAAAAATAGATGAGTTCTTCATTAATAAAATCAATAATATAGTTTTAATGGAAAATGAGCTAAAAGCTACAACTTTTCAAAGTATTCCAGAATTACTTTTAATCAAGGCAAAAAAAATGGGATTCACAGATGATACAATATCTAGATTTTTAGGCTGTGAAGAATTTGAACTTACACTAAAGAGAGAAGATTTAAAAATTAATGCAACGTACAAAATGGTTGATACATGTGCAGCAGAGTTCGAGGCTGTTACACCGTATTATTATTCTACCTTTGATAAACACTGTGAAGCTAATGTAACTAATAATAAAAAAATATTAATCATAGGCTCTGGTCCAATTAGAATCGGACAAGGAATAGAGTTTGATTACTGTTCAGTACATTCAGCATGGGCTTTGAATCAAGAAGGATATGAGACAATAATAGTTAATAATAACCCTGAAACTGTAAGCACAGATTTTGACACATCTGACAGACTATATTTTGAGCCTATAACTAAAGAAGATGTACAAAACATTGTAAAAATCGAGAAACCTTATGGTGCTATTGTTCAATTCGGAGGACAAACTGCCATTAGAATGGCGAAAGAATTAGTAGATATGAACGTCAAAATATTTGGTTCACAGCTTAATTCAATTGATACATGTGAGGACAGAGAAAAATTTGATGTATTATTAGAAAAGTTAGATATTTTAAGACCTCGAGGAAAAACAATATTTACATTGGATGAAGCAATTGATGTTGCAAATGAATTGGGCTATCCTGTACTTGTAAGACCGTCATATGTCTTAGGCGGTCAAGGTATGGAGATTGCCTATAATGATAATGATATTAGAGATTTCATGGAAATAATCCATAGATCAAGGCAGGAACATCCAATATTAGTAGACAAGTATTTAATGGGCAAAGAAATTGAAGTAGATGCAATATGCGATGGCGAAAATATCTTAATTCCCGGAATAATGGAGCATATGGAAAGAGCTGGGATACATTCAGGAGATAGTATATCAGTATATCCAACACAGACTATAGACCAAAAAGTTAAAGACCTAATCATTGAGTATACTAAAAAACTAGCCAAGGCGTTAGATGTCATAGGACTTATTAATATACAATTTGTACTTTATAATAATCTGTTATACATCATCGAAGTAAACCCTCGTTCAAGCCGGACAGTACCATATATTAGTAAAGTAACTGGAATACCTATGGTAAATATTGCAACCAAAATTATGATGGGTAAAAAGATAAATGATTTTAATTACGGAACTGGATTATACAAAGAATCAAAATATGTATCAGTAAAAGTTCCCGTGTTCTCTTTTGAGAAGCTACATGATGTAGATGTAAGCTTAGGTCCTGAAATGAAATCAACTGGAGAGGTTCTAGGCATCGCAAGAACCGTTTCAGAAGCTTTGTATAAAGGAATTCTTGCATCAAATATAAAGATTCCTAAAAAAGGTGAAGGAATATTGATTACCGTTCGCGACTCGGACAAGCTAGAGATATTGCCAATAGCAGAAGATCTAGGACTGTTAGGGTTTATACTATATGCTACTGGAAATACTGCACACACGCTAAATATGCATGGAATTGCAACCAATGTAGTAAGAAAAATTGGCGAGGGACCAAACGACATAATAAGCTTACTCGAATCGCAAAAAATAAGCCTTGTAATAAATACACCCACAAAGGGAAGAACGCCTGAACGCGATGGATTTAAGATTCGCAGAAAAGCAGTAGAAATGTCAATTCCTTGTTTGACCTCACTAGATACTGCAAAAGCATTAATTAGCTGTTTAAAACTTGCAAAAGATGTGCAAGATATTGAAATTTTTGACATAGCAAAAATAGTATAATTATACTCAATCTACTCAATTTTAAAATTTGACCTTCTCTTTATGCATTTTAATTTTCTTAAATACAAATATGAAAATTATAGGTCCAACAAAACTTAAAAATTTCCATGAAAATACAAAACTTAA
>CAVYEU010000069.1:0-24336 GCA_963767415.1 uncultured Eubacteriales bacterium | reverse complement strand
TTTTTCGTATTGCTGGAAAGTCGAACTGGACGACAATCCGATTTACGGGGCTGCCGTCGATGTCGTCGAACTGAGAAAAAAGATCGGGATGGTCTTTCAGAAGCCCAACCCGTTCCCGATGTCCATTTACGATAATATCGTTTTCGGCCCCAGACAGCACGGCAAATTTACAGTGAGCCGACCGGATTGTCGAATCCAGCTTGCAGCAGTCGGTATTGTGGCTAGAGGTTAAAGATAAGCAGCAATACGTAACGCGAGATAATGTTAACATAACATCAACATTAAAGGGTCTAAAAGTCATGGCAGTCGGTAAGATTGAAGATATTTTCAATAACCAGGGTATCACAGATTCTATTCATACGCATAATAACACTGACGGAATTGATAGAACAATTGATTATATGAAAGAAGATTTTGCTGGAATAATATTTACAAACCTTGTTGATTTTGATATGGTGTATGGACATAGAAATGATATTTTGGGGTATGCTAATGCACTAATTTCATTTGATAATAGAGTACCTAAGATTATTAGTGCATTAAAAGACGAAGACATCTTATTTATAACAGCTGATCACGGATGTGATCCGACTACCCAAGTACTGACCATTCACGAGAGTATGTACCACTAATTATTTATGGCAAAAATCTTAAGCAAAACATTAATCTGGGAGAGAATCATTTTCAGATATAGCGGCAACAGTTAACGAGTATTTAGAATTAGATTCTAAAATTGAAGGTAAAAGCTTTTTAAGATTAATCAAACAATCCTACAGATTTATATTCATATTTATAAAAGGAGAGTTGCCTTGTATGCGAATATTTGATATCATTGAGAAAAAACGGGATGGTAAAGAACTATCAAATGAGGAAATAAATTTTTTTGTTAAAGGATTATGCGAAAATACAATCAACGATTATCAAACTACAGCTTTATTAATGGCTATTTTCTTAAAAGGAATGACCACTAGAGAAACTGTAGACCTTACTCTTGATATGGCATATTCTGGAGATATCGTAGATTTATCTGAAATACCAGGGATAAAAGTTGATAAACACAGCACAGGTGGTGTTGGTAGATAAAACAACACTGGTTGTTGCTCCAATTATAGCCGCATGTAAAAGACCCAGTTGCAAAGATGTCTGGACTTAGTCTTGGACATACAGGTGGAACTATTGATAAACTAGAATCTATACCAGGGTTTAGAACTTCTCTAAAAATTAAAGAATTTATTCAAAATGTTAAAGATATAGGTATCTCTATCACAGGTCAAACTGGTAACCTTGCTCCTGCTGACAAAAAGATGTATGCTTTAAGAAATGCTACTGCTACTACAAGCAATATATCACTGATCGCAAGCAGTATTATGAGTAAAAAAATTGCTTCAGGTGCAGATAAGATAGTTTTAGATATAAAAACCGGTAGTGGAGCTTTTATGAAAAATCTAGAAGATTCAATTGAATTAGCAAAAACAATGGTTGCTATTGGTGAACGCGTTCAGAAAACAACTGTTTGTGTTATTTCAGATATGAACATTCCTCTTGGAAATGCAATTGGCAACTCACTTGAAGTAATAGAGGCTATTAATACTTTAAAAGGTAATGGTCCAAAAGACCTGCAAGATATTTCATTTGAATTGTCAGCAAAAATGTTAGAAATAGCGGGAATTGGTGATATTGATTTATGCAGAATGAAAGTTCATGAAATCGTATCAACAAAAAAGGCACTTATAAAATTCGCCGAGATGATTGAAAGACAAGGTGGCGATCCTGATATTATTTTTAATTTTGATCTTTTTGACAAAACCTCAATTACTTATGACTTTATATCAGAACAAAATGGATTCATTGAATCTATAAAAACCGATATATTAGGTGCCTCTTCTATGTCGCTCGGAGCTGGAAGAGAAACAAAAGAAGACAAAATTGATTATGCAGCTGGAATTATTCTAAACAAAAAAACCGGAATGCCGGTTAGGAAAGGTGAAGTTATTGCTACACTTTATACAAACGATCAAAATAAATTAGAAACTTCAATTAAAATATTAAAAGAAGCATTTACATTTTCAAATGTATGCCCTATTACAAAACCATTAATCCTAGCTTTCATAGATTCAAAAGGAAGTACAAAATTTGAAAGGGCGTGGAAAAGTGATTGAATTTAATAAAAGAACCAATACTTTAGAACAAACTCAATACAAATACGCTCTTCAAGATATTGTTGATCCGAATCTTTATAGGGAAATCTTTCCTTATAATGAAATACCTAAGTGTGCATTTAACCATAGAAGAGTTCCTATGTTTCCTGCTGACCAGATTTGGATAACGGATACAACCTTTCGAGATGGTCAGCAGTCTCGAGCTCCTTATAACGTTAATCAAATAGTAAGACTTTTTGACCTTATCCATAAATTAGGAGGTCCTAATGGTATAATTAGACAAAGTGAATTCTTTCTATATAGTGATAGAGATAAAGAAGCTGTTATCAAGTGCCAAGAAAGAGGCTATGAGTATCCAGAAGTAACAAGTTGGATTAGAGCCACTAAATGCGATTTCCAATTAGCTAAAAATATGGGGCTAAAGGAAAGCGGGATACTGGTCAGCTGCTCAGATTACCATATTTTCAAAAAACTAAATATGACAAGAAGACAAGCACTTGATCATTATATGAATATAATTAGTAGTGCGATAGAAATCGGTATAAAACCAAGGTGTCACTTTGAAGATATAACACGCGCAGATTTCTATGGCTTTGTTGTTCCTTTCGCTCTTGAATTAAGAAAATTATCGGAGCAAAGTAAGGTTCCTATAAAAATACGTGCTTGCGATACACTAGGGTATGGGGTAACATATCCAGGTGCTGCATTACCAAGAAGCGTTCCAGGAATCATATATGGTTTAAAGCATCATGCCGGGTTCCCCAGTGAATTGATCGAATGGCACGGACATGATGATTTCTATAAAGCTGTTGTAAACTCAGCTTCTGCATGGCTTTATGGAGCCTCTAGTGTAAATTGCTCACTTTTGGGTATAGGCGAAAGAACAGGCAATACTCCTCTAGAATCAATGGTTATTGAATATGCTCAATTAAGAGGTACCACTGACGGTATGGATACAACTGCTATAACTGAGATTGCAGATTTTTTTGAAAAAGATGTAGGCTACAGAATTCCGCCACGTACACCTTTTGTAGGTAGACATTTTAATGTAACACAAGCAGGAATTCATGCCGATGGCTTATTAAAGAACGAAGAAATTTATAATATATTTGACACAACAAAATTATTAAATAGACCAGTTGGTGTATCTATAAATCAGACTTCTGGTCTAGCTGGAATTGCTCATTGGTTAAACAGCTACCTTGGCTTAACTGGAAATAAAAGAATTGATAAGAAAGACCCACGAATTCAAAAGATAAAAGATTGGATTGATGAACAATACTCACAAGGTCGTGTTACTGCGATAGGCGATGATGAACTCTGTAAGGTTCTTGAAACATTTGCACCAGATGTATTTGATCTAGCACTCTTAAGTTAGAAACTATATTGTATAAGGAGGCGGTTTTAGTGGGGTTAAATCTAATTCAAAAGATTATTAGTAATCACTTAATTAGCGGTGAAATGGAAAAATTCAAAGAAATATCTATCAGTATTGATCAAACATTGACACAAGATTCAACCGGAACAATGACATACCTTCAGTTTGAATCTATGGGTATTCCAAAGGTTAAAACAAAGCGTTCAGTAGCTTACATTGATCACAATACCCTCCAAGCAGGTTTTGAAAATGCTGATGATCACAAATTTATTCAAACTATTGCAGCTAAGTATGGATTATATTTTTCAAAGCCTGGAAATGGAATATGTCATCAAGTCCATCTTGAAAGATTTGGCGTTTCCGGAATGACTCTACTTGGTTCTGATAGTCATACTCCGACCTGCGGAGCATTAGGAATGATTGCTATCGGAGCTGGAGGATTAGATGTTGCAGTTGCAATGGCTGGGGGGCCTTATCACCTAGCAATGCCAAGTACAATAAAAATAAATTTAACAGGCAGTTTAAAGCCATGGGTTTCTGCCAAAGATGTTATTCTTGAAATACTTAGAATTCTGACAGTAAAAGGTGGCGTTGGTAAAGCATTAGAATATAGTGGTGAAGGCATCAAATGCCTTTCAGTTCCAGAGAGGGCTACAATTACAAACATGGGAGCAGAGCTTGGAGCTACAACATCTATATTCCCAAGTGACGAAGTTACTAAAGAATTTTTAATAGCTCAGGGTAGAGAACAAGATTGGGTTTACTTAGCTCCTGATGATGATGCAACTTACGATGAAGTATTAGATATTGATCTTAGTGCCTTAGAACCGATGGTAGCTTTGCCCCATAGCCCCGACAATGTAGTCACAGTAAGAAATGCACAAGATATCAAGCTTTCGCAGGTCGCAATAGGAAGCTGCACAAATTCATCATATATGGATATGATGAAGGTTGCAAAAATCTTAAAAGGAAGAACTGTACATCCTAATGTCAGCCTTGTAATTGCTCCGGGTTCCCGCCAAGTGCTTACTATGTTAGCCCAAAATGGTGCGTTGGGTGACTTAGTTTCTGCAGGTGCAAGGGTATTAGAAACAGCTTGTGGTCCATGTATAGGCATGGGACAGGCCCCAGGCTCAAACGAGGTTTCCTTAAGAACATTTAACAGAAACTTCGAAGGAAGGAGCGGAACTACATCAGCAAATGTATATCTGTCAAGTCCTGAAGTAGCAGCTGTCAGTGCTATTACAGGTGTTTTAACCGATCCAAGAACATTTTGGGAAGACAAGATGATCGAAATTGAAAAGCCAGAGCATTTTGATATTAATGATAATATGATTCTCATCCCTAAAGAAGATGGATCAAATGTAGAAATTATTAGAGGACCAAATATTAAACCGTTTCCAATAAATCATGATCTAACTGATAATATATCCGGAAAAGTTTTAATAAAATTAGAAAACAATATAACTACAGATCATATAATGCCCTCAAATTCAAAACTACTGCCTTTTAGATCAAATATACCATATTTAGCTGACTACTGTCTTACACCATGTGACCCGAATTTCCCTGCTTTGGCAAAAAAACATAATGGTGGATTCATTATTGCAGGAAATAATTATGGTCAAGGATCAAGCCGCGAACATGCAGCATTAGCTCCATTGCAACTTGGAATCAAGGCAGTTATTGCAAAATCATTTGCCAGAATTCATATGGCAAATTTGATTAACTCTGGTATTATACCAATAATTTTCCAAAATGATAATGATTACAATGATATTGATCCTTTTGATGATTTATCTATTAAAGATATCAGAACGCAACTTGAGTCTCTAGAAGAAATTATTATTACTAATAATTCAAAGGATAAAACCTTTAAAGTCGATATATTGGCATCAAAAAGACAAATTGACATATTATTAAAGGGTGGTTTATTAAATTATACAAGCGGTCAACAATAGTAGTTTACAATAAATAAAGGTATGAAGTAAGAAAATAGCACCCAAAGGTGCTATTTTCTTACTTCATACCTTTATTTATTGCCAATAGCCCATAGGGGATTCGAACCCCTGTTAACGCCGTGAGAGGGCGCCGTCCTAGGCCTCTAGACCAATGGGCCATACCAAAATTTATTTTTTTAGTATAAAACCATTCAAATGCTGCGTTTATTATATACTCAAACCTACTTAAAAACAATAGTTTTTTTTCACAAGACAACTGTCTAAAATTTAGCAAGAGATTTAATAATATTTTCTTGCTTAACTTAATAATATTTAATAATATTAAGTCATAAAAAGCAGGATTTTTGTTTTAGGTAAAGAATAAGTATTATTGAGTAATATAATTAACCAATTTAAAAGGAGGATTTGTTTAATGAAAAGATTAATTTTGGGCAAGAAACCCTTGTTTGTGCTAGCTTTCTGTATGTTCTTTGCAATATTGCTTTCTGCTTGTGGCTCTGGTAATACGAATAGTTCAGTGCAAAGTACAGTCTATACGCCTACTTCTAGTTCTCCAAGCGATAATAACGTGTCTGTAATAAATTCTACAGATAGCAATACTACATCTGCAGCAAAAATAACAATAGATGGTTCGACTTCATTACAACCACTTGTAAAAGCAGCATCAACTGCGTTTATGAAAAACAATTCAAACATTAGTATAACAGTTAACGGTGGCGGAAGCAGTGTAGGGCTAAAAGATGTTATAAGCGAAACAGTTGACATCGGAAATTCAGATGTATATTCAAATGATGTGATTACAGATGAAACAGACAAAGATTTAATAGATCATAAGGTTTGCGTTGTAGGAATTGCCGCCCTAATAAATTCAAAAAATAAAGTTAACAATATTACAAGCAATCAACTAATCGGAATTTTTACTGGTAAAATAACAAACTGGAAAGATGTTGGAGGAGATGACCAAAAAATTGATATTATAAATAGAACTAAAGGTTCCGGAACAAGAATCGCCTTTAAAAATAATGCTTTAGGTGGACAAGAGGAAATAAACGGTACTGCTTCAAAAGATGCTAGTGGAGATGTAGTAACAGCTATCAAAGATGACGTTACCGCAATTTCATATATATCACTTTCATATGTAGCGTACGATGAATCTATTAAACCTCTTAATTTAAATGGTATTGAACCAACTAAAGGCAACATTTGCTCTGGACAATATCCTGTATGGACTTATGAGCATATGTATACCAAAGGAAAACCATCTGACCAAGTACAGCAATTTTTAGATTTTATGGTAAGTTCTGATATGACCCAGCAAGTCTCTGATTTAGGATATATCTCGTTATCTGATATGAAAGTTTCAAAATAGAAAAAGAAAAGAAATATATACTTTTATAGTTCTACTAGCAGTGAGCTTTACTTTAAGCCGTTTAATATTTATATTTATAATAAACGGCTTAAAGTAAATATTTTCAATTCATAAAATTCTATATAAATTTAAATTATTAAGAAAGCGGGGGAAATCTTCTATGAAATTCTTAAATAATTTAAAAATCAAGTATAAGATGCTCTTACTTATTTGTTTAATAAGTTGTATGTTTGTTTTTGCTCTAACATTTGTAATTATACCCCAAGTAAGCACAGTAGAACAAATTGTTGAGTCTAGTACGTACGTACAAATCGAATATATGATTGAAGACTCTTTTAGTGTTTTAAATTTCTACTATCAACTGTCTCAAGACGGTCTCATGACAGAAAACGCTGCTAAAGATACCTCAATAAGAATAATCAAACAAATGACGCATCGTGACGATGGGTACTTTTGGATTAATGATATTAACTGTAATATGCTTTATCATCCTACATTAACAGGTAATCAGTCAAATTTGAAAGATCAAAATGGGATAAAATTTATTTATGAATTAACAAATTTAGCAAAACAAAATGAATTTGGGCATTTAACGTATTTGTGGCCAAGACCTGGATCTAAGGTTTCAGTCTCAAAGATGTCTTGTTCTGAGTTATTTAAGCCATGGAATTGGATCATCGCAACAGGCATATATCAAGATAATATGGCATCTATATTTAATGCTTCTAATAAGATAATTGAATATATTACTATAGCAATAATTTCAATCTTCATTTTGTCTGTATTAATGTTTCTTATTCTGACACTATCTATGAGCAAAAGCATAAAAAAGATAATTACAAAGCTCCAAGAATATTGTCAATATGACTTAACAAATCCAATTGATCTATCACAAAAAGATGAATTTGGTTTAATTGCGAAGCTTGTTAATGAATTTATTAGAAATTCGAGTAATCTGCTACTTAAAATAGTCGCACATACGGCATCTTTGAACAATGCTGCAAATAGCCTTATGAATATTTCCGAAGAGACAGAAGAAGCAAACAAAGAAACAGCTTTAAAAATCAAAAATACAAATAATTCGGTAGAAGAAATAACTGAGAACATTAATGTCCTTTCGACTTCAATATCTGATACCAGCAAAGAACTAAATTATGTCGCATCATCAATTGAAGAAGTAACAGCAACAATTAACACTATTCTTCAATCATCAAAAGAAACATCATCAAACACAGAAAATGTAAATAACTTAGTTTTAAGTATTTCTAAAAGTTTGAGTAATATTTCTAATTCAGTTAATACTATGTCAGCTTTAGTATCAAATGTTGCAGAATCGATAAAAGAAATAAATATTTCTTTATCTGATGTTGACACAAAATGCGTACACTCTATTAAAATAACAAATGATGTTGATATTACAGTAAAAAATACTAACCTTACGATAGAAAAGTTAAAACATTCTTTTCAAGAAATAAGGAAAATACTTAATATCATAAGTGACATAACAAATAAAACAAATATGTTAGCCTTAAATGCAGCTATAGAAGCTGCTGGAGCTGGAGAAGCAGGAAAGGGATTTGCGGTAGTTGCAAATGAGGTAAAAGAATTAGCAAAACAAACTTCAAAAGCAACAGCAGAAATTGAAGAACAAATAGGAACTATGCAAAACAATATGTCAGAGACTGTAGATGCAGTTTCTGTTATAAACAATGTTATTGATGAGATGATTTCTATAACAAATAATATTGCATCATCAGTAACACAACAAACATCAACTGTAGGAAATATTTCAATTGCTATATCACAAGCAGCTAGAAAAGCTATTGACATTGATGGCGAGATTGTAAATATTACATCAACCTCTAAAAATGTATCTACAAACTCATCTGAAGCATCTAAATTAGTTAAAAATGTTGAACATTCAATGTCTAATTTGTTATTAGCTTCAAATGAAATATCTAGCAATACTGAAACTCTATTATTAAGAACTCAGGAGGTTTCAAATTCATCTGAAAATATTTCCAAATCAATTAATGAAATTGCTAAGAGTATAGATGGAATAGATACTGTATCACATGAAAATCTTGATCTTTCTAAGAATACAAGACAATCCTCTGAAGAGTTATCGAAACTTGGACAAGATTTGAATACATTAATAAATAAATTTAAATTAGACAATAAATCATAGCTTGATGAAGTAATAAAAGAAGTAATAAAAGAAGTAATATGTAAATAAATAGTATTTATTTACATATTACTTCTTTTATTGCTTCATACCCTATTACTACATTCTTGCCATTTTCTTTTGCTTGGTATAAAGCTTTATCAGCTAATTCTATTACTTCCCTTATATCTGTAGAATTAGCTGGGTATTGGGCAATCCCACAACTGACCGTTACCTTTCGTCTTATTTCATTATCCTCAATATACAAATGTTGCTTTTCTAATTGTGTCCTTATTCTGTCTCCAATTCTTTTTGCCATATCCAATTCTAAGTCTCTAACCAGTATTAAAAATTCTTCCCCACCGTATCTTATTGGAACGTCATATTTTCTAACATTTTGCATTATAATCTCTGCAAATAAAGCAAGCAATTTATCCCCTTGAATATGTCCATAAGAATCATTAAATTTTTTAAAATTATCAAGATCAAATATTAGAACATTTAATGGCTTTCCATAATAATCTGCATAAAGCACTTCTTCATTTATTTTTTGTTCTAAATAATGCCTATTCGGTAATCCAGTCAGCTTGTCAGTACGTGCAAGCTTAAACTCCTTTTTGTGCATTTCATGGTATTTTTTGACTTCAGCTATTATTACTGAGATTCCAAAAGCTGTTATTATAATAAACAAGTCTCTTATTATCAGATTCCAGTAATTAAACCTATACAAGTTTCTGTACTCAATAAAAATGCTACTAATTGAATAAATACTAATAGTAAATATACTAATGTTTACTGTATAAGAAATATCATTATTGATACCGTAATAACAAATTATAAAAAATAGTATTATGTAAATATCGGATTTTATTCCACCTAATATTACAGATAAAGTTGAGATAATAATAATATCAATATAGAAGAATACATTAGGCAGGAATCTTTTATTTTCACCTCTACTTGCAACGAAGAAGGTCACAAATAAATTATATAAAGATATAGCACCTAAGATTTCAATAAATGTTTCTTTTAGAACATGATTTGTGGTCGAAAGATAAAACAGAGGTATAATAAATAATATAAATACCCATCTAATATGTAGCATATTATTAATGAATCTCTTTGTTTTGAGAATCTTCTTCTCATATAGACTATCACTTATTATTTGCTCCATTTTTATCAGATCCTTAAATTATTTTTTATTCCTAAATAGTTTATACCTAAATGTCAATTTATGCAATAATTGCATCTTATTTTTTCATTTGATACAATATATAAATTACATCATGCCTTGAAGGGAGAATAAAAGATTATATAAATGCGTAATAATATTACTATAAAAGGTGCAAGAGAACATAATTTAAAAAATATAGATATTGAAATTCCAAGAGATAAACTTGTCGTCATTACTGGTCTTAGTGGTTCAGGGAAGTCATCCCTAGCATTTGATACAATATATGCAGAAGGACAAAGGCGATATGTAGAATCACTTTCCGCCTATGCAAGACAGTTTTTAGGTCAACTGGAAAAACCTGATGTTGATTATATAGACGGTCTATCCCCCGCTATTTCAATAGACCAAAAAACTATTAACAAGAACCCACGTTCAACCGTAGGAACAGTTACAGAGATTTATGATTATCTAAGACTGCTTTTTGCAAGAATCGGTACTCCCTACTGTCCTAACTGTGGCATCGAAATCTCGCAACAAACTGTTGATCAAATGGTAGATCACATTTTAGAACTTGAAGCAGGCATAAAAATCCAGCTCCTCTCCCCTATTGTCCGTGGAAGAAAAGGAGAATACCATAAACTCTTCGAAGATATAAAAAAATCTGGGTATGTAAGGGTGCGCATTGATAACGTTGTTTATGACATAAACGAAAAAATCGAACTCGATAAAAACAAAAAACACACCATCGAAGTAGTAGTGGACAGGCTGGTTGTAAAGAAAACAGCTAGGAAAAGACTTGCTGACTCTATTGAAACAGTCCTTAAGCTGAGTTGCGGTATACTTTTAGTGGATGTCATTGATAAAGAAGAAATCATGTTTAGCCAAAACTACTCGTGTATTTCTTGTGGATTAAGTATGGAAGAGCTCACTCCACGTATGTTTTCTTTCAACAATCCATTTGGAGCGTGTATAGCATGCAGTGGTCTTGGTACCCTTTTAAAAATCGACCCCGATCTAGTTATATCTGATAAATCTAAATCCCTATCTGAAGGAGCTATATCCATTGGGGGATGGAATTTTGGAAATGAGGATTCATACTCACGTTTTTTTATAAATGCACTAGCAAAAAAATATGGCTTTAGTACTGATGTTCCGTTTTCCAAGCTGCCACCTTATATTGTTGACATCATTCTTTATGGCACAAGAGGTGAAAAAATAAGGGTTGAGTACGAACGTGAATATGAAAGTAGTTCATCGTTTGCTCCATTCGAAGGTGTAATAACGAGTATGGAACGAAGGTATAAAGAAACTCAGTCAGATACTATGAAACAATACTATGAAAATTTTATGGGAAATAACCCATGCCCTAGCTGTAATGGAACTAGATTAAAGAAGGAGAGCTTAGCTGTTAAAGTAGGTGGGAAAAATATATATGATATATCCAAACTGTCAGTAAGTGATCTTAAAGAGTTTTTTTTAAATCTTGCATTATCAGAAAGAGAAAAGATCATTGCACAACAAATAATGAAAGAAATTAATGCGCGTATCAGTTTTTTAATGAACGTTGGGCTCGAATATCTTACGCTATCTCGCGCTTTTGGGACATTATCCGGTGGAGAAGCACAAAGAATTCGCCTTGCAACACAAATCGGATCAGGTCTAATGGGAGTTTTATATATACTGGATGAGCCGAGCATAGGACTTCATCAAAGAGATAATGAGAGACTTTTAAAAACTTTAAAAAGGCTTCGTGACTTAGGAAACACTTTAATCGTTGTTGAACACGATGAAGACACAATGTACTCAGCAGATTTTATAATTGACATGGGACCATACGCTGGCATACATGGTGGCGAAGTTGTTGCAAAGGGTACTATTAATGATATAAAGGATAATCCAAACTCAATAACCGGATTATATCTAAGTGGAAAACAAAAAATCGAAGTCCCCAAAACACGTCGAATTCGAAGCGATAAATGGTTAGAAATAGTTCACGCACGCGAAAATAATCTTAAAGATATTAATGTAAAAATACCTATAGGTCTATTCACATGCATAACCGGTGTTTCTGGATCAGGTAAGAGCTCACTTATCAATGATGTATTGTATAAGAGCTTGGCAAATAAACTAAATAGGGCAAGAACAAAACCAGGGAACCATGATCATATACTGGGAATTGAATATCTTGATAAAGTAATTGACATTGACCAGTCGCCAATCGGAAGAACCCCAAGGTCAAATCCAGCTACCTATACAGGAGTGTTTGACCACATCAGAGAGATTTTTGCAAATACAACAGAATCTAAAATGAAAGGATATAAGTCAGGGCGTTTTAGTTTCAATGTAAAAGGAGGGCGATGTGAAGCCTGTAATGGTGACGGAATAATAAGAATTGAAATGCATTTTTTGCCAGATGTATATGTACCCTGCGAAGTATGTAAAGGAAAACGATACAATAGAGAAACCTTAGATGTTCGATATAAGGGCTTAAATATCGCCGAGATCCTTGATATGAACGTTGAAGAAGCACTAGCGTTTTTTAAAAATATTCCAAAAATCTATAATAAAATGATAACTCTAAATGATGTTGGACTTAGCTATATTAAAGTTGGACAGCCATCTACAACATTATCTGGCGGAGAAGCCCAAAGGGTAAAACTTGCAACCGAGCTATCCAAAAAAAGTACAGGGAAAACATTATATATACTGGATGAGCCTACAACAGGTCTTCACATAGCAGATGTTCACAAATTAATCGAAATCCTGCAGAGATTAACTGACGCTGGCAATACTGTAATTGTAATTGAACACAACTTAGACGTCATAAAAACAGCTGACTATATTGTAGATTTAGGCCCTGACGGTGGAGATAAAGGTGGATACGTAATAGCCGAAGGTTCCCCTGAAGAGATAATAGCTACCGAGGGATCCTACACAGGACAGTTTCTAAAAAAGGTAATGCCTAAATAAGTTGAAGATAGGTGGGGGGATGTTTTATTATTTCTAGTATTCAGTATCTTAATAATATACCAGTAAATATTGATAGGACTAGTGTCTTAAATAGACTTGGGTTTAAGAAAAATATAACTGTGTTTACTAAGAATGATGAAAAACAAATTGATGGAATAATTCAAAAAGCAAGCTTCTTATATAACTCACAGGGAGCTTTCTTGAAACTAAATCTTTCAAAACAGAGTGAAGAAACCATAAGCTTAGAAAATGGCTATACTTTTAAAAGCAAAAATTTAGCTAAGTTTTTATATACCTCTAATAGCCTAGTTCTTATGTTTACTACCGTTGGTAAAGACATAGTTAGCGAAATCGACAATGATATTTTAAACAGCAATGCATCATCTGCACTGATACTTGATGCAGTTGCATCTATTGCAACTGATTCACTGCTGAATTATTTAATGGAGTTTATAAATAAATTACTCAAAAAGGATGGGGAAAAGCTAACAAATCTGAGGTTCAGCCCTGGATACGGCGATTTAGAGCTTATTAATCAAAGGTATATATACGAAATTCTAAGATTAGAATCTTTAGGTATCAAGATCACAGAGAAAAACATGCTGATTCCCGAAAAATCAGTTATTGCAATAGCAGGAATAGTTATAAGCTGAGACCATATATTCTTTTCTAAAAAATTAAATGGGTTTAGGAACAGCTAAATAATAATAATAATACAATACACTTTATTGGAGCCTAATAATTTATGAATTATGTATACATAGTTGAGTGTAGGGATGGCACTTATTATACTGGTTGGACAAATGATTTATTAAATAGAATAATATCTCACAATAAAGGATTTGGTGCCAAATATACACGCGCAAGGTATCCTGTAGTTTTAAAGTATTTCGAATGCTGTAAAACAAGAAGTGAAGCACAAAAAAGAGAGGTTGAAATAAAAAAGCTCTCCAAGTTACGAAAATCTGAATTGTTCAAAGATAAAGTCTTCCATTTATAGTTTTATAATCACTTTATTGTCTAACTAACAGACCCTTAGGACTCCTGGTTGTCTAATAGAATGTTTCACTTTCTTTCTTGAAACAAGTTCAAATTATAAGTATAATATAAAAAATCAGAAAAATAAACATGGAGAATATAAAAATGGATAAAAGAAAAATAAATTTGATTGATTTATCAGTTTTAGAAATTGAAAAGATTATGATAGATTTAAGGGAAGAAAAATATAGAGGTCGGCAGGTTTTTAGATGGATTAATAAAGGTATCCAAAGTATTGATGATATGACAGATATAAAAAAAGAATTGAGAGAAAAATTAAAGGAAATTTCTGATATTAAAAAGTGCAAGATTATAAAAAAGCAGGTTTCAGATATTGATTTAACGTATAAGTATCTGCTTAAGTTAAGTGATGGAAATACAATAGAGTGCGTCCTTATGAAATACAAACACGGATATAGTTTGTGTATATCATCTCAAGTAGGCTGCAAGATGGGATGTAAGTTTTGTGCATCAACAGGAATCGCATACTTACGAAATCTTACACCAGGTGAGATGTTAGATCAGGTTTTAACGATACAGGGTAATTTGGGCGAAAGAATTGGTCACTTGGTTTTAATGGGGATTGGTGAACCTTTAGACAATTATGATAATGTTATTTCTTTTTTAAAGCTTGTTAATCATAAAGATGGATTAAATATTGGGTTTAGACATATATCTGTTTCAACATGTGGTATTATTCCTAAGATCCTTTCGCTTTCAAATGAAAATATACAGATAACACTGTCTATATCTTTACATGCCCCAAATGATATAATAAGAGAAAAGATCATGCCGATAACTAAAGTGTATTCTATTGACAAAATAATTGAAGCATGTAAGATATATACAGAAAGAACTAAGAGAAGGATAACATTCGAATATGCTATGATTGAGGGTGTAAATACATTAAAAGATCATGCATATGAACTTGCAAAAAGAATCAAGGGTATATTATGTCATGTAAATCTTATTCCTATAAATGTCGTAGAAGGTGTAGGGTTTGTAAAGCCAACAAAAAAAACTATGGAAACGTTTAAAAATATTCTAATATCTTTTGGAATAGAAACCACATTAAGGCGAGAATTAGGATCCAATATTGATGCAGCATGCGGTCAATTAAGAGCTGAATTTAAGGGTTAGGAGTGGCCACGTGGAATATTTTGCCAAATCTGATAAAGGTAAGATTCGAGAAGTAAATGAAGATTACTATAATATTATTATAAACTATCATAATATACCTCCTACCTTTATTATTGCAGATGGTATGGGAGGGCATAATTATGGGGAAATTGCCAGTAAATTAGCGGTTGATTGTGCAAGCAGTAATATACTTCAAATCAATGACTACTTACAGAAAGGGTTTGATATTCCAAATTTTATTAAAACAATATTTCGCTTATCAAATAACCTTGTTACACACGAAGCTAATAGTACCTTAGAATTAAATGGAATGGGTACTACAATGATTATTTCTTTAATTTATGAAGGAAAGCTTTTTATAGGACATGTTGGAGATAGTAGGGTATATTTAATTCGAGAGGGTAAAATACTAAGATTAACTACGGATCACTCTTATATTGAAGAATTGATAAAAACAGGCTCATTAACCCGTGAAGAGGCAGAGAGCCATCCAAAGAAGAATTTGATTACTAGGGCACTTGGTTGTTTTGAAAATCTTGAAGTAGATATCTATACATATAATATTAAGAAAAATGACTATATTTTACTATGCACAGATGGATTAACTAATGAATTAATTGAAGATGAGATACTTGATTGTTTTAATAATTCTACTGATCCTAAGAAGTTATGTGAAGAGTTAATCATCAAGGCTAATAAAAGAGGAGGAGAAGATAATATAACTGTTATTATCTTCGAAAGTGATGGAGAACATTAATAAGGAGAAAACAATCCTAAACAATAGATATGAGTTATTAGAGGAAATCGGCTCCGGTGGTATGGCTCACGTTTTTAAAGCACGATGTAGAGTATTAAACAGGTTTGTTGCAATAAAGATGCTAAAAGAAGAATTTGTTAATGATGAAGAATTTGTTAACAGATTTAGGGTCGAGGCCCAGGCCGCAGCAAGTTTGTCTCATCCTAATATTGTATCAATATACGATGTTTTACAGAAATCTAATAACCATTATATAGTTATGGAATATATTGATGGAATTACATTAAAGGAATACATTGAACAAAAAGGAAAGCTCGATTGGAAAGAAGCAGTAAATATTGCAATTCAGATATGCTCTGCTATCGAACATGCACATAAAAATCGAATTATTCATCGTGATATTAAGCCGCATAATATTATATTGACAAAAGATAAAATAGCGAAGGTAACTGATTTTGGAATAGCCAGGGCAACAACCTCATCCACTATCACAATGGGAGGGCATACAATCGGTTCAGTGCATTATATATCTCCTGAACAAGCAAGAGGAGGCTATACAGATGAAAAATCTGATTTGTACTCCCTAGGTATTGTCATTTATGAGATGGTAACCGGGGAACTTCCTTTTGAGGATGAAAACCCTGTTGCAGTTGCACTTAAGCACATCCAGGTTGAACCTAAAGAACCAATTGCAATCGACTTTAAGTTACCTTTTGGTTTAAATGATATTATTATGAATGCTATTACGAAGGATCAGACAAAAAGGTATCAAACTGCCGCCGATATGCTCAATCATCTGTATTTAATCCTTAAGGCTCCGCATTCGAATTATAAAATTATTTCAAATCATGATTTTGAAACCAGGAAAATACCTATAATTAATGAAAACAATTCGGATGAAGTTAAGCTAGACTTAATAGGAAATACTAATCCAAAAAACACAAATAAGAGGGAAAAAAAGACAAAGACAGATAACCTAACTATGTGGCTTGCTATAGCAACATCAATTATCATTATGGCGATACTTATAGTTGTTGCATTTAATGTCATATTACCAACCTTAGGACTGTTTAAAAACGAATCTCAAGATTTCACTGTAGCAGACTATATTGGCAGAAACTATGTCGAGGTTCAAAATGAATTAGCCTCGCAGGATATTAATGTTAATATAATAAAAAAGAATAGTGACACAGTTGAAAAAGATTTGATAATTGATCAAAATAAAGCGAAAGGCGAAAAAATAAAAAAAGGTGGATATAGTTTTTTGGAGTTTCAAGTTAGTACAGGGCCGAAAACATATAAGGTTCTAAGCTTGAAAAACTTGGATTCGAGGGAAGCTGAAACTATGCTTACGGATAAAGGATTAAAGTATGAAACAATTGAAGAGTATAATGATGTAGTTGCAACAGGGATTGTTATTCGGACAGACCCTGATTCAGATACTGAGATTACAAAGGATAAGACTATAAAAATTTATAAAAGTAAAGGCCCTGAAGAAAAGTTTTCAATTATTCCGAATCTTATAGGGAAAACACGTTTGGAAGCATTAAAGATTCTTGAAAACGAAAATTTAACATTAGGAAAAGTTCTTCCTGATAATACTAGCAATATAATTGATGCAATTATAAAGCAAGACCCCAATGCCAATACTAAAGCTAAACAAGGGTATCCAGTTAATATCTACTTTGAGGAAAAAAAGATACCTACAAAACAGATAATAAGAGAAACAATTGAATTAGAAGATGCCACGAAATACGGGGACGATATAAGAGTCATGATTGAAGCAACTCCATCAGATACCAGACAAACCAAATTGGTTTTTGATGGAATGAAAGGAAAAAACAAGTTTCCATTTTCATATTCTGTGGAAGTACCACCTAATGGCTATACAAAAGTTCGTATTTTCCTTGATTATGAAATAATGTCTGAATTTGTTGAGGATTGGTCAGGATCAACCAAACAGTGAGATTTTGGAGGTAATATAATTGTTAGAAGGGATTATTATAAAGGGTATTGGAGGTTTTTATTTTGTTAAGACAGATGAAGGTTTATATGAATGCAGAGCAAGAGGGATATTTAGAAAAAATGAAAAGACTCCCCTGCCAGGTGATAGAGTTAAGATAACAATACTGAATAAGGAAAAATTATTAGGAAATATTGATAAGATTTTCCCTCGTGAATTAGAATTAATAAGGCCTGCAGTATCAAATATAAATCAGGTAGCAATGATTATATCTTTAAATAGCCCAACACCTGATCTTTTATTATTAGACAAATTGCTTGTAACTACACAAAAGAAAAAAATAGATATTATTATTTGTATTAATAAAACCGATATTGATTCGAATCTAGAATCAAATAGATGTAAGTCTATTTATACTAATGCTGGATTTAACGTACTACTTCTTAGTGCAATTGAGAATAAGGGTATTTTAGATCTTCAGTCTATACTAAAAGACAAAATAACAGTACTCTCTGGGCAGTCAGGCGTTGGTAAATCAACGATTTTAAATAAGGTATTAAAAACCGAATCAATGAAAGTTGGAAGTTTAAGTGAAAGAATCGATCGTGGTAAGAATACTACCCGTCATACAGAACTTATTGCACTTTTAGACGGTGGTTATATAATCGATGCCCCAGGGTTTAGCTCATTTGAGCTATCAGATATACTACAAAATAGCCTTAAATATTATTACCCCGAGTTTGAGGAATATAATAACCTATGTAAATTTATAGGGTGTAACCATGTTAATGAACCTGTTTGCGCTGTTAAAGAGGCTTTAGCTGAAGGGAAGATTGATGATAATAGGTACAAAAGATATATAGCGATATTTAATAGCTTACCAAAGATATCAAAAGAAAGGAAAAAGGAAAAAGAAAAGATAGAAGAAAGGAAAAAGTATGATTAAAATAGCTCCTTCAATTTTGTCAGCAGATTTTTCTAAGCTTGGTACTGAAGTAAAACGACTTTTTGATGCATCAGCAGATTATTTACACATTGATGTTATGGACGGGCACTTTGTACCCCCAATCACAATAGGGCCGGATATCGTAAAATCATTGAGACCCCTCACGGAATTATTCTTCGATGTTCATCTAATGGTCGAGGCCCCGGATGAATTCATAGATAGCTTCTCTGAAGCTGGTGCTGATAACATAACTGTGCATGTGGAATGCTGCAAACATTTACATAGAACCTTACAGAATATAAAGAATAAAGGTATTAAAGCATCTGTGGCATTAAATCCAGCAACACATATTGAAAGTGTAGAATGGATACTGGAAGAAGTTGATATGGTCTTATTAATGTCTGTGAATCCTGGATATAGTGGTCAAAAATATATTGAGTTTGTAACTAAAAAAATACGTGATTTAAAAAACTTATGCGAACTCAAGGGATTAAAAAATCTTGATATAGAAGTAGATGGTGGTATTGATCAAAGAAATATTTATAAGGTGACAGAGGCTGGAGCAAATGTCATTGTTTCAGGTTCAACTATATTTTTAGCAAAAGACACAAAAGCAATAATTCATGAACTGCGGAATAAGTGTTATAAGAAAGGATAGAATTTTAATGAGAGCGATTCTCATGTGTAACGGTGAAATAAATAATTATTTATATATTAAGAAATTCTTAGTTAATTACAATATATTAATCTGTGTAGATGGTGGAATCAAACACGCAAAGCAATTAAGCGTTAGACCAGATGTTTTGTTAGGAGATTTTGATTCTCTGGACTTAAGAGATTTGCAATTATTTACAGAACAAGGGGTCAGAATTATCTCTTATCCTACTAAAAAGGATAAAACAGATACTGAGTTAGCTGTTGCTTTGGCTATTGAAGAAGGGCATCATGAAATTATTATATTGGGAGGGTTGGGAAGTAGATTCGACCATTCGTTAGCAAATGTATTTTTATTAAAGAAAATGCTTGAAATGAATGTTTATGGGACAATAATAAATGAATATAATGAGATTAGATTGATTAAGGATCGGATTACGCTAAATAAGCAACCTGATACATTCATTAGCTTATTACCAGTAACTAACAATGTCTATGGGGTAAATTCTTATGGATTATATTATCCCTTAAAGAATAAAACCCTTAAGATAGGTGATACAATTGGAATAAGTAATGAATTTATGGATGATACCGCAGTGATTAGTATAAGAAAAGGTATTTTAATGGTTATTGTTGCAAAAGAGTGATTTAGGGGAACAGGGGTATTGATTAACATCTACGATGATATTCTGTAAGTAAATGACCATTTCTTTTTGGCTCATATCGTGTTTCAGATTGATATTTTTATTAAACAATGTTAAAGACTTGGTATTAAACAGTTTAAATCAAACTGATAGTATTGAATACAAATCTTCTATTGATGTAATGTTGAAGTGCTTTCAATAATTCATCAGTCTGAAACCCGATAAGAACCAATAGTTTTATACGATGTGTTTTTCTTTGACTAAAACTTCCTTACCTTTAAACGAAATACCAAGCTCATAAATTGATTTAACTCCAGCATCTTTTAACTCAACTCTATACTGCTTTTCTTCAATCTGCTTTAAGGCTTCTTGTGCTGCTTTTTCTAAGTCTTCATTCTCATCCTCATCAACAGTCTTAAACTCCATAACTATACCATTGTTATTTAAATCTCTTGGGATAAGCATTACGTCATATCGACCATAGCCGCTTTCTCTGTTGGATCTGATTTGATATCTATCATTTAGTTTTAATAATAATCCTAGAACAAATGCATGATAAACCTTTTCAGGCTCAGTTCCACCTGTATCAAAGAAGCTCATTGATTTCACCACAAAATCTTTAAGTATTTTGCTAAATTTTTTTATGTCTCCTGTAATCAGGGATTTTAACATTATATCTAAATTATTTTCTGTTATGCTAGTATTAAACCAGTTTAGAATAATTTCCTTGTATAGGTATAAAACTTCCTTATTTGGAATCTGCAAAGTATAATAAATGCCTATATCAGTCATTTTCCTATCTTTAGCTTTTAAATAACCCGAGAATAAAAGAAAACTCCAAACGGTATCAGTATTGTTCTCAATTTCGCCCATAGCAATACTATCATCAATTTTTTTATATAAACTCTTACCACAAATAAGATCTTCAAGATCTTGTTTAAGACTTTCTCCTCCTTTTGATAAAATCGACCTTACTATAGCATTGTCACTGGTATTGACCCAATATGGCTTGCAACCTTCAGTATGATATTTTAAATAATTAATTATTGACCAAGGATTATAAACTGCATTTTTCCCAAAAATATAGCCATTATACCATTTTTCGATTTCCGACATATCAATTTGTGATTCTAGTCCAATTTCTTTTATAAGAGAAAGTACTTCCTGCTCCAATAAACCAAATTTATCACTGTAATCATAATCTAATAGCGTTCTAACAGTAGGGTTATTTAACCCAGAGAAGATACTTTCCTTTGCGACTCTTAATATTCCTGTAAGTACACCTGTTTGAAGACAAGTATTATCTTTCAAAACTCCACACAGAAGACTCCGAATAAATGAAATTACTTCTTTAAAATATTTATTAGTATGTCCGCTTTGTATTGGTATATCATATTCGTCTATTAGCACTATAACCTTTTGTTTATGATATTTGTAAAGGTATTCAGTTAAAATTTTTAATGATCTTTCAAGGTTTGCTCTGTTAGATTGATTATTACTTATTTCATTAAATCGTTTTTTTTCAATTTCGTTTAATGCGTTACCTTCTAATAGATATTGATGCTTTAAAAATTCTTCACCTATAATATACTTAAAATGATCATAGCATGTTTCCCAAGTATCACACTTTGAATCTTTAAATGTGACATAAATAACAGGATATTTGCCTCGGTATTGTCTATATTCTTCTATTTCCCAAATTTTAAGGTTCGTAAAGAGGTAGCTAGTATCATGAGCGCCTTTTTCGAAAAAATACCTTAGCATTGACATATTAAGTGTTTTACCAAAACGTCTAGGACGTGGAAGAAGAATAACTTCGCTACCATCATCAATTATTTCTTTGATAAATAAACTTTTATCAACATAATAATAATTTTCTTCAATAATTTCCTTAAAGTCACTAACTCCTATAGGTATCTTTCTGTTCATATTATCAATACTCCCTTCTAATAATTATTATACACAATAAAAAGATATACTGCACGCTTGTTACAAAATAACATTTTTGTCCACCTGAATAATATATCTAAATGGTAAGTAAATGGTCATTTACTTACCATTTAAGGGGATATTTCTTCGAAAATTAATCCTAAAATATGTTATAATTGTGGAATCTTTTGAAACGGATCCTTTAATTACAAAATATCTCAAAAATCCAGAACTTCAAATAAAAGATATGGCTAATAACATAAAAAACAAAGTAAATGAATGTATAGAATATATAGATTCAATAATTAAAGATCATCCAGTCAGAAATCAACTGAAACCCGATAAGAGCCAATAGTTTTATACGATGTGTTTTTCTTTGACTAAAACTTCCTTACCTTTAAACGAAATACCAAGCTCATAAATTGATTTAACTCCAGCATCTTTTAACTCAACTCTATACTGCTTTTCTTCAATCTGCTTTAAGGCTTCTTGTGCTGCTTTTTCTAAGTCTTCATTCTCATCCTCATCAACAGTCTTAAACTCCATAACTATACCATTGTTATTTAAATCTCTTGGGATAAGCATTACGTCATATCGACCATAGCCGCTTTCTCTGTTGGATCTGATTTGATATCTGTCATTTAGTTTTAATAATAATCCTAGAACAAATGCATGATAAACCTTTTCAGGCTCAGTTCCACCTGTATCAAAGAAGCTCATTGATTTTACCACAAAATCTTTAAGTATTTTACTAAATTTTTTTATGTCTCCTGTAATCAGGGATTTTAGCATTATATCTAAATTATTTTCTGTTATGCTAGTATTAAACCAGTTTAGAATAATTTGTTCATATAGATATAATACTTCTTCATTTGGAATTTTTACTGAGTAATAAATGGCTCTATCAACCATTTTCCTATCTGTAGCCTTTAAATAACCCGAGAATAAAAGAAAACTCCAAACGGTATCAGTATTGTTCTCAATTTCGCCCATAACAATACTATCATCAATTTTTTTATATAAACTCTTCCCACAAATAAGATCTTCAAGATCTTGTTTAAGACTTTCTCCTCCTTTTGATAAAATCGACCTTACTATAGCATTATCACTGGTATTGACCCAATATGGCTTGCAACCCTCAGTATGATATTTTAAATAATTAATTATTGACCAAGGATTATAAACTGCATTTTTCCCAAAAATATAGCCATTATACCATTTTTCGATTTCCGACATATCAATCTGTGATTCTAGTCCAATTTCTTTTATAAGAGAAAGTACTTCCTGCTCCAATAAACCAAATTTATCACTGTAATCATAATCTAATAGCGTTCTAACAGTAGGGTTATTTAACCCAGAGAAGATACTTTCCTTTGCGACTCTTAATATTCCTGTAAGTACACCTGTTTGAAGACAAGTATTATCTTTCAAAACTCCACACAGAAGACTCCTAATAAATGAAATTACTTCTTTAAAATATTTATTAGTATGTCCGCTTTGTATTGGTATATCATATTCGTCTATTAGTACTATAACCTTTTGTTTATGGTATTTGTAAAGGTATTCAGTTAAAATTTTTAATGATCTCTCAAGGTTTGCTCTGTTAGATTGATTATTACTTATTTCATTAAATCGTTTTTTTTCAATTTCGTTTAATGCGTTACCTTCTAATAGATATTGATGCTTTAAAAATTCTTCACCTATAATATACTTAAAATGATCATAGCATGTTTCCCAAGTATCACACTTTGAATCTTTAAATGTGACATAAATAACAGGATATTTGCCTCGGTATTGTCTATATTCTTCTATTTCCCAAATTTTAAGGTTCGTAAAGAGGTAGCTAGTATCATTGGCACCTTTTTCGAAAAAATACCTTAGCATTGACATATTAAGTGTTTTACCAAAACGTCTAGGACGTGGAAGAAGAATAACTTTACTTCCATCATCAATTATCTCTTTTATAAATAGACTTTTATCAACATAATAATAATCTTCTTCAATTATTTCCTTAAAGTCACTAACTCCTATAGGTATCTTTCTGCTCATATATCAATACTCCCTTCTAATAATTATTATACACAATAAAA
>CAVYEU010000068.1:0-13301 GCA_963767415.1 uncultured Eubacteriales bacterium | reverse complement strand
TACCTACTCGTAGGTAACTGTATTGCTGGTTTTAAGGCTTCGGTTTGGCTTAGATGATGGAAGGGCTAGAACTCTGGAAGAGGTTGGTAAAGAGTTTAATGTTACTCGTGAAAGGATAAGACAGATAGAGGCAAAAGCACTCAGAAAGTTAAGACATCCAAGCAGAAGTAAGAAATTGAAAGATTATTTAGATTAAAATAACCGAGGAGGTCTATTTTAATTGTACTTAAAAAGACTTGAGATACAGGGATTTAAATCATTTGCGGATAAAATTACTTTAGAGTTTGGTAGTGGGATTACTTCAGTTATTGGGCCAAATGGTAGTGGGAAGAGCATGGAATGTTTCTGATGCCATAAGATGGGTACTCGGTGAACAGAGTGCTAAGACTTTACGTGGTGGTAAGATGGAGGATGTTATTTTTGCAGGAACCGAGTTTCGTAAACTCCTTGGTTTTGCCGAAGTTTCACTCACTATTGGAAATAATGATCATGTATTGCCGGTATCATATAATGAAGTGACAATAACAAGACGGGTTTATAGATCAGGTGAAAGTGAGTATATAATAAACAAAACCCAGTGTAGATTAAAGGATATTCAGGAGCTATTTTTTGATACTGGGGTTGGAAAAGACGGATATTCTATCATAGGACAAGGTAGGATTGATGAGATCCTAAGTTCAAAGTCAGAGGATAGACGCATGATTTTTGAAGAAGCGTCAGGTATTACTAAGTACAAGTTTAGAAAACTCGAGTCTGAAAAAAAGCTTGAGATGACAAATCAGAACCTTGTTAGGATTAATGATATAATTGCTGAGCTTGAAACTCAAATAGAACCCCTAGAGAAACAGTCTGAGATTGCAAAAAAATATTTAAAGCTTCGGGACGAATTGAAAGACCTTGAGGTTACTGTTTATATTGAGAATATTCAGAAAATCAAAGAAAGACTTAAAGAGTATGAGATGTTTTTTAATAATATAAAAGACAATATTGATTCTGAGAACTCTTTATTAGATGAAATAAACACTCAGAACCAGCAAATGATTAATCTTATTAGGGAGTTAGAAGAAAAAATAGATCTTCATAGGGAACAATATCATGAGTTCGAGACTGAATCTGAAAAATACAACCTCAAGATAAGCTTAAATGAAGAGAAGTCCAATAACTTTTTAAAAAATATTTTTCGTATAGACAGTGAATTGGCTGATATAAATGAAAAAATGAAATCGTATGACGGGGAACAAGAAAAAAATAAAAATAAAATAAACTATTTTAATGAACAATATGAACTAAATTACAGTGAACTTAGTAAACTTGAAAAGGAATACAGGTTACTGTTAAAAGTAATTGGTGAAAGTGAAGCTTACATCGAGAGCTTAAATTCTGGTATCATGGAAAAGCTAGATGCTTTAGGGGATAAAAAAATTTGTTACTTTAATACAAAGACGTTTATTGATAATACGTTAAAGAGACAGGCTATTATAAAAGAAGATATGTATCAATTAAGGCTTGATTTAGATAAAGAAAAAAAACAGGAAGAAGAGTTATTAAAGATTCTAAATGATGCTAAATGTGCAATTGAAAAAGCGAAGAATGTGCAAGCTGTATTGAATAAAGATAAAGAAAACAGTGAAAATTTGCTAGATCAGAATAGAATGAAGCTGAACAGGGTAAAATCAGATATACAACTTAAGACCTCACGCTATAAAATGCTTTATAGCATGGAAGAAACTCTTGAGGGGTATTCAAAAAGTGTCAAGAATCTTCTTTCTCATTGTCAAAAATCACCTGAGTTTTGCGATGGGTTACATGGTGTTTTAGCTCAATTAATAAAGGTACCAAAACAGTATGAGCAAGCGTATGAGATGACTTTAGGTGGAGCATTGCAAAATATTATAACTTCACATGAATATGAGGCTAAGCGTGCAATCGAGTATCTTAAGCAGAATAAACTAGGAAGAGCCACATTTTTGCCGATTTCTTCTGTTAAAGGTAAAGGCTTCGAAAAGACATTGGCAAATCAGATCAAAGAGGAAAAAGGATTTATTGGGTTTTCAAGTGAGATAATAACTTATGATTCACAATACTTAGGTATAATTCTAAACCTTCTTGGCAAGGTTGTAATAGTTGAAAGCATGGATACTGGAATAGCGATCGCTAAAAAATTTGGGTTTAGCTTTAAAATAGTAACATTACAAGGAGATATCATAAGCACTAGTGGATCAATGACAGGTGGAAGTATTCAAGAAAAGGATTCTGGAATCTTAAGTAGAAGCAGAGAAATACTTGAATTAAAGGGTGTTATTGAAAATTTATCTGAGGAAGAAAAAAGAAATAGAAGCTTCAATAAATGATGCTAATTCCAAGTTAAATAAGCTAATCAAGGGTATAAATCAAAATGAAGTAGAATATAAAAATAACGAAATGATAAGAATTAGAAATGAGAACCAGTTAGCTCAAGTTGAAGAAAATATAAAGAAAAATACTGCGAAGTTAGATGTTTTAGGCAACGAAATGGAGTACCTTTCAAAACAAAGAATAGCTGCAAAAGAGGAATCAGAGCAATATCTTTCAGAACTGTCAAGCATTGAAGAGAGTATCACTATTACAAAACATGGGATAGAAGAATATAAAGAGAAGAATAAAGAAAAGCTTGCAAAAAAGGATTCATTGCATCAAGATATAACAAGTTATAAGATCGTTGCAAATTCCAACTTAGAAAAGTAAAAAGAATATAGAAGAAAGTATTAGAAGGGTTTCAAATGAGAAAGAGTTATCCCTAAAATTAATTGAACAAAAAACAAGTGAAAGAACAGATAATAATAATCAAATAATAGCATTAAGTAATGAAAACAAAGAATTGTTTGAAAAACGAGCAGAAATTGAGGTTCGAAGAATTAAAGGAAGTGAGGAGATAGCGAAATTATCTCAAAACAGGAAACAGCATGAAGAAGAATCTTTTGAGGGAATTGAAAAAATAAAGAACGTAAATAAAAATATTTTGTTATATCAGGAAGAGTTTAATAGGATTGAAGTTAAAAAATCCAAAATGGAAGCGGAAATGGAATCAATCCAAAATAGATTGTGGGATGAATATGAGATTACATTTGTAAATGCATTGAGTCTAAAGAAAGAAATTAGCAGTATTGTTGCTCCTCAAAAGAGGATCAACGAATTAAAAAATGAGATAAAAAACCTTGGTTCTGTAAATATTCAAGCGATAGAAGAGTGTATTAAAACAAAAGACCGATTTGCATTTATGTCTTCGCAAAAGGATGATATAGAACTATCCTGTAAAAAGCTAGAAAGAATAATTCATGAAATGCTGTCCATTATGAAACGTCAGTTTGTAGAACAGTTTAGGCTGATTAATGAAAACTTCAATATAGTATTTAAGGAATTATTTGAAGGTGGAAAAGCTGAGCTTGTAATAGTTGATAAGGAAAATGTATTAGAAAGCGGTATTGATATTATAGTCCAGCCACCCGGAAAGAAACTTCAGAATATGATGCTTTTATCTGGAGGGGAGAGAGCATTTACAGCGATTGCACTCCTATTTTCGATACTGAAGCTTCGACCATCACCTTTTTGTATCCTAGACGAAATTGAAGCAGCTCTAGATGATGCGAATGTCTACAAGTTTAGTAAATACCTAAAAAAACATACAGACTTAACTCAGTTTATACTAATAACCCACAGAAAGGGAACAATGGAAGTCTCAGATACATTATATGGTGTGACAATGCAAGAGCATGGGGTTTCAAAAATTATTTCGATGAAATTAGAATGAAAAGTATAAAATTAATTAGGCATGACTAATTTGTTGATGTCACTTTTTATAACTTTTTCATATAATAAAATGGGAAATCAAAAATACTTTTTAATATTGGAGGGAGAAACCATGAATATAGATAATGCTCATTCGATGCTGGTTGATGTTATTAAATCAAGTCCAGAATTCTTAAAACTTAAGCAAACAATAGCTATTATAAATAAAAATCCTGCATTAAAAAAAGAGCTACAAGAATTAGATCTGAATCAAAAAAAACTGATTACTAATAAATTATCTCAAAAAGAAGCTGAGGAAATAATGAATCAAATAGATAAAAAGCTATCAGGAATGTCTAAAGCATCTGAATTTGACAACTATTTTAATGCAGTAAATTCAATGAACATTATGATGGATAAGATTAATGGTAATATAAGCCGATCTATCCAGGAGTCTTTGAAATAAATATATTTATATTAAGATGTAACCTATTAAACTAATGTCTCATACACTGTTATCAGAGAAATAAAATTAATTTATTAGGGGGTAAAATGATGGAAATTAATAATGATTATATTCAAACAGAAGAAGGATATAGACCATATGTAAATGGTGTATGTTATCCCGATGCGTATACATCTTGTCCACCTAGTCCGTATCCACTTAGTCCATATTCATACGGAATGTATCCATATGGAATGTATCCATATGGATATGGTGGATATGGTGGTTTTGGCGGTCATGGTGGAGGAGGGCATCACCGTGATATAGAAGCTCAGAGTTTAAGTGACCGAAGAAGAAGACCATATTGGTTCTCTCCATTTGGATTCGGATGTGGATGTGGATGTGGATGTGGATGCGGATGTGGATGTGGGTCTGGATGTGGGTCTGGGTCTGGGTTTGGATCTGGGTTTGGATCTGGGTTTGGATCTGGGTTTGGATCTGGGTTTGGATACCCATATATGGGCTATCCGCATTTTTAGTATTAGATCTAGGCTAAGGCATGATTAAAAAATAAACTTAGATTTTAAGCTCAAAGATTTTTAATTAGTTTTTATGGCTTAAAGAAAACGCAATAATTATTTTTCATCTGTTTTTTGACCATTATTGTTTTCGACTAAAAAAAGGGTCTGTAAAGTCTCCCTTTTTTTAGTCGAAAACAATGTGTATACATTACTCTAGCATCCTTTTTTCCATACCATTGATCGCAAGATACCCTATAACAACAATAAAAATAATACAATATAGTAAATTGTATAATAAACTTGCATTTATCATCCCTGGTACGCAAAACGCTCGAATCAAAGATGTTGCATGGTATAGAGGCATAAGCTTCGCAACATATACTAATATTGATGGAAGATTTTCAATTGGAAAAGTTGTTCCTGAAATAAAGAACATAGGCGAAAGTACCCCAGTATAATAAAAATTAAAATGATTAATATTTTTTACTACTGAAGTAATAGCCATTGATAATACTCCAAACATTATACCTACTATAATACCTATAAAAGCTGCAAAAATACTAAGAGGATTAGTTATTATTCCTACTGACCAGGTAACTATCAATGTGGCTAATGAAAACACAAATCCTTTAGTTCCTACAAAAAGGATTTCTCCAATTAAAATATCTTTTATAGATATTGAGGCACCTAAAATACCGTCATATATCTTCTCATATTCGAGTCTCATGAATGTTCCAAATGAGCATTCAAAGGCAGCAGTATACATTGCAGTAGCAGCAACCACTCCGCTACCTAAGAATAGTAAATAATCAATAGATCCCATATTTTTTATGTATGTTCCAAGTCCCATTCCTAGTCCAGCTAACATTATTAGTGGTTCTAACAAAGAGGTTATGGCATTGCTGTAAATGTTTATTCGATATACTCGTACATGTCTATACCATACACTAAAAATCCTTTTTGATCTGCTTGGCAAAGAAAATCCTTTATTGTAGTTCATTTAAATTCCTCCCCGTAACTTTTAAGAACAAGTCTTCCAAATTAGAGTGACGTATATTGTAATCATCAGATTTTAATGTTTCTACAAATTCGTATATCTTAGAAGAATCATTAGAATACCCAAACAAGCTATCTTCAAAAATTTCAAATCTTATTCCATCTTGATTTTTCGTATCAATTCTAATTTGATTTGTATAAATTTGCACAACGTACGTTTCTATGTTATCTCTTAAAAGTTGTTTAGGATTGCCTTCAAGAAGCTTTTTGCCAGAATCCATTATAACTACCCTATCACATATCTGAAATGCTTCATCCATATAATGAGTAGTTAGAAGTATAGTTGTTCCTTTTAATTTTAGTTCTCTCAATTTATTCCAAATCAAATGTCTAACTTGTGGATCCAATCCTGTAGTAGGCTCATCTAGTATTAATAATTTAGGGTCATTAAGTAGTGCCCTTGCAATTATAAGCCTTCTTTGCATACCACCGGAGAGTTGTCTTACATATGATTTAGATTTTTCTTGTAATTCCATAAATAGCAGCAATTCTTGAATTTTATTTTCTGCAATTTTTCTTGGTATTCCATAAAATTTAGAATATATACGCAGGTTATCTTCTACGCTCAAATCAAGATCTAAGTTATCTTGCTGAGGAACGATACCTGATATGAATTTTATCTTAATAGATTCTTTTAAAGGATCATACCCAAATACATCAATCTTTGCGTTTTCGCACTTATTTGGTATAGACTTCCCATAAATCATTTTCATAGTAGTAGTTTTCCCTGCACCATTAGGCCCAAGGAAACCAAAACACTCAGACTCAAAAACTTGTACACTAATATTATCTACAGCGATAGTATTACCATAGCTCTTGCTAAGGTTTTCTATGTTTATTGCTATTTTCTCCATAAATGTCCCTCCTTAACTCGTTTTTTCACCAGAATATGCCTTAAGATCGGAATTTTCTAGAATTAGTCTATCATCATAATATTTATTTTTCAACTATCAAATGCCTGGCTGCCTAGCTCATTTATAGCTTATTTATAGTTTATTTATACAGATATAAAGAATCGAGGTCTTAAGAAATTATAAACTCTTGACAAACTTTGAAAATCTCATTAAGATTGACTTATCAGAATTTGCCGAAGTGGTGAAATTGGCAGACGCACTGGACTCAAAATCCAGCGATAGTGATATCATGTCGGTTCGAGTCCGACCTTCGGCACTAGTTTCAAGGATGGAAGTAAAAGGAAATAACAAAATTGCTACCAAACTGCTACCAAAAAAATTGAGACCTCTAAAATTTAAAGCTAAAAGGTACAGGGAGGAAGAAATTTTGTTTTTTACACAAAAAAAATAAGTACCGTATTGCGAGTACGATACTTATTAAAAATGAAATTGTGTGCTTATGAATGGACGTTGTAAAAAGCAGCGTCTATTTCTTTTGCTCCCTGTAATTCCATCTCATCAATTACATGCCCATAAGTGTTAAATAAAATACCTATATCAGAGTGTCCCATTCTCTCCTGAACCGCTTTATATGCAACACCATGCTTTAAAAGAATTGTGGCATAAGTATGCCTTAAATCATGCAGCCTAATTTTAGGTAATTTGTTTTTCGATATAAACGATTCAAAAATATGACTCAATCTTGCTGGCTTGATTATTGAACCATCTTCATTTCTTAGAACACGATCACTTTCAACATAATATTGTCCCAAACGCAGTTTATCTTCTTTCTGCTTAATTCTTACCTGCTTTAATAAAGCTAAAAGTGATAAAGAAGCAGTTTGCTTTCTAAATCCTGCTTCACTTTTGGGGTCTTTAATAAAATTGATTTTTCCGTTGAATTGTACATTAACTTGGGCTACTGTAATTGTCCCCTTTTTAAAATCAATATCTTTCCATCTTAATCCACATATTTCACTTCTTCTAAGACCAAGAGAAGCAGCTAAGTGTATAGCAACCTCAATTCTAAATCCTTTTGCTGTATCAAATAATTTTTTTACTTGGCTTTCAGTATAGCACCCTGCTTTAAATTTTTTTATTTTGGGTGGAGTAACTCTCTTCGTTACATTTTGACTTAGTAATCCCATTTTTAGTGCATAATCCAATACATGATGTAAATTAGCATGATGCTTACGCACTGTATTAGGGGAAAGTCCACCCTTACCGTCAAATCTGCCTTCTTTTAATAAATGGTTATAATATCTTTGGATATCCATTGCTGTAAGCTTTTGGATTGGAATATGTCCTAAAAACGGTATCATATGATTCCTTAAAACCGTTTCATAGCCTGCCCATGTTGTTTTTTCACAATTAACTTCTACATACTCTTTCATCCAAAGTTCTAGCAGATCTTTTAAATTCATTTTGTCTGGAGTAACATAAGAACCTACATTTATTTGATGCTCATATTCAACCATTTTCCTTTCTGCAACTTTCTTATCTTCTGTTCCTGTAGAAATATAACGCTTCTTCCACGTACCATTGGCATTTTTTTCATTAATGACAATGTACCATTTCTTGCCTCTTTTCTTAAGAAAACTTCTCATTGAAAGCCAACCCCCTTCAGTATTTGATATATTTTTTACGGTCACATTATAAATCGAAGTTTTTTCTGTTGTCAAATATGCTAGTTATTACCTGACTCTTGACAATTTGACTGAAATATGCCTAGATTTTTCTTTATATAAGTGATAACCGAACTTTTTAAAATTCGGTGTGGCTTACCATAAGAGAGTATCTCTCTATTTTTTAACAACTCATATGCTTGATTCCTTCCAATTCTTAATATTTGTAGCATTTCATTTACTGTAAGAATATCAGGATAATTCTTAAACATCTCATTGTTATTAGTATCCATTACCCACATTCCTTCTTCGTAATAATGTTTTAAATATTAATTGTAATTGCCTACTGTGTTCAATTACACTGCTGTCTAAAAATAAGTTTCCCGCAAAACTTTTTGAAAGACCACAGCTAAAATTTTCAGTATTGCATTTTCAAAATATATATACGATATAAACTATTGATTTTTTAGGTCGACTATAAAAAAAATTCTATAATTTTTGATAAAAAATAACCGATAGGGTTTATCGGTTAAAAATGGGGGGGTTAATTTGTGTGTACTTATTTGGAATTAAGCTTTACATACTCGTCATAAACTTTATCAATAACTGGCTCTATAACACTTGAAACTAGTTTTGGTGTAAATCCTGCCTTCTCCAAAGAAGGTATTTCATTGAATATTAATCCAACATATTCAGGAATAATCTTATTTTTAAAATCTTCCTTTGGCATATCAATTGATTTAATTCCTGTTATCAATATGGTAAGTTGCTTTAAAATTGCTTCTTTTAATTCGGTTGCCTCGGTTTGGTCAATTTTCTTATCATTAAAAAAGTACTCAACAGCTTGTGTAATTAATGCACCAAGGACCATAGAAGCTAAAATAACCAAAGTAAAAACATTAATATCAAACATCTAATTCACCTTCACTTTCCTAAAGAATCTGTGAGTTTTTTGAGCTCGGCAGCAATTGTTTCTTCCAGACTTTCCATAGCTTTAGCCACAACTGCAGCAGTTTCAGCTCTTGTAATTGGTCTGTCAGGTTCAAACCTAAAAGTACCATCTTCATTTTGAATTCCTTTTATAACTTTTTTGTCAGCGAGATAATTCACATAATCATTAGCCCAGTGAGGCTTCAAAGTTTGATTGTCAAACATATCACTAAATAATACTCTAAATTGTTCCATGATTTTTTTCATCTCCTCCAATTTTTTTCTTGCTGCTGCCAATAATGCTTGTTTTTGAAGCTCATCCTGTAATTCTTTTGCTATTTTGTTTTCAGTAAAGCAAGCTACTTCATCAAAAAAATTATTTCTATCAATTCCAGAACCTGGACAGGTCTTATAACTTGTAGGACTGTCCCGATGGAATCTCATTATAAGATGCATCTGTTCAACCAAGAATTCTGAAACTTCATACATAGCAAGTTTTTGAGCTTCGGTCATTAAATCATGTCCTACATCAAAGTTTCCTACCATTTCACATGCCAAAGCCCCGGTGTTCCAGCCCAACACACTTGCAGGAGTTTTATTTAAATCCCGACCTAAAAGAAATACCCCATCTGGAAATAGAGTAAGGTGCTGTCCAATATCACTCCAACCGTTATTTTGCATATGGTACTCTTTCATGCCTTCCTGAAGAACATCATGATTAGAACCGTTAAACTGTGAATAGTCTGGGAGCCACGTATGATGTACATGCCATTGGTTTACAACCCTTGAAAATGCAAATTGTTTTATGTAATTTATTAGTTGAGATGCTGTAAACCTTCTAAATTGTACCAACTTCATCATCACCCTTCTTTAGTACTGTTTTCGTTATTCCTCTAGCTCCTTCAGTCAGAACATATCCACCTAAAATAGTTATAACTATTGGAGAAAGTATGCTTAAAACTGTTGGTACGATAGAATTCAGGGGTTTAAATACTGCCATCCAACAAAGAGCAAGGAAATTTGTTGTAACTACAATAGCGAAAAAATCCTTAATACTAAATCCATCTTCATCTGACCAAAAAGTTCGCATATACCAATCACCTCTTTATTTGAATGTCTTACCTACAATAAATCCTAAAATGCCAACTGCTATTGAAATAATAATTCCAGCTATTATCGGGAAAACCACATACTGCCGAAAATCCCTTTTACGTTGAAAAATGATATTTAGCTTTTCTGTTACCTGAGTAAACATAAGAGCCGTTTTTTCGTTAGCACTATTTACTGCATTCTTAATTTCAAGTATTGCTTCTCTAAGTTGCTGGTTATCGGTGACAATTTTTTTAACTTCAAAATTGCACTTATCAAGCATTGAATTAAAATACTCACGATAGTTTTTAAAACACTCTTCAAAAATTTTAATATCCTCTTTATGCTGCTCATCGTGCTTATTAATTTGCTCCTTTATATTTTCAATTCTCAAATTTAATTGTCCATGTTCCTTACAATCCTTACAAAAAGAAAAATCAGGCTCGCTCATTATAATCACGTCCTATCTGTTTGGAACTAAAATTATTATAGGTAGTAAGAAAGAAATTCTAGCTTCTCTTAAATTCTAATTTTTTAGATAATTTTTAAAATTATTTGTAATCAATTAAATCCAATAAAATCTTCTCTTTTCCACTTTCTCGGCAGTTTTCTTTCTTCAAAATTCAGTCCTCCTTCATAGTTGGGTCTCCAATATCTTGCATCAGACCTCAATTCAGCATAACAAGGCATAAACACAGCTTTTCTTAAGAATTTTGCACAAGAAACAAAAGTTAATACGATAAAACCCACCTTCAACCCATGCTCTGAAAAAAGCCTGATCTGCATCAAATTGCCTGAGAATAGCTGAACTGAAAATATCTTTAGTTCTATAAATATTTGCATGCGAAACAATATTTTTTACCTTATGCAATTCAGCTAAACTGTTGATATTGGCTAAGTCAGTTTTCCTGACAACAGCTTCAGCAATATATGAAGTTGTTTCAGTTTTTCTTATTATTAAGTTACTTTTTACTTCGCTATGCAATATAAATTTAGCCAAACTGTTAATATTGGTTAAATCAGTTCTCCTGATGACAGCTTCAGCAAAGAAGGAAGCTGTTTCAGTTTTTCTTATTCTCAAGCTACTTGGTAATTCACTATGTAATATAAATTCTGCTAAATTGTTAATATCGCTTGAAGTTGTTCTCCTGATAACAGCTTCAGCAAAAAATAAAGCTGTTTCAGCTTTTCTTATGGTTAGACTGCCTGTTACCTCACTATGTAATATAAATGCAGCTAAACTATTAATATTAGTTAAATCAGTTCTCCTGATAATTGCTTGTGCTATAAATGAAGATATTTCGGTTTTTCTTATTGTCGAGTTACTTGATATTTCGCTATGTAATATAAATACAGCTAAATTGTTAATATCGCTTGAAGTTGTTCTCCTGACAACAGCTTCAGCCATAAGTGAAGCTGTTTCAGTTTTTCTTATTATTGAGTTGCCTGAAACTTCACTATGCAAAATAAATTTAGCTAATGCAGATATTTCAGTATAATCGGATACCCTTTTTATGGAGTTGCTATTAATGTCTTTAAAATCATCCCTGCAAATAATAGAAAAATTTATTAAATCTTTAATCGTTGCAATCCCAGAACTTCCCTTCATATCCAAAGCATCAGACTTTCTTATGATAGCTTCCGAGCTTATATTTTGGCTATAAACATGTAAAATGAAGGCTTGGGATGGAGTATCATTATATGGCTTAATAATTACACCAGATATGCAATCTATATTTTTTCTTAATTCATAAGTTGCCGTTATAAAAGGTCTTGATATATGAGCAGCAGCAGATTTATCATAACCTACATATTGTTTTACAAACGCACAGCTAATTAATTCTATGGATTTTCTTATAGAATAGCTGCTGTACAAATAAGGCTTATCTTTATAAGCAGCTGCTGAGAAATCACTTGAAACTGCTTCACTTCTCACTATACCGCCTGATGCTAAAAATGAAGCATTTATTACTTTACTTTTATTAAATATATAAGAATTCAATATTTCAGCACTTGCTAAAACTTGTTTATTATCTGAAACTCTAATTACAGCTTCCGCATTCGTATAAATTGAATATACTACTTCAGCTAGAGATAATACAAAAGTTCTTATCAAATCAGCCTCAAATTGTACTTCAGCATACTCACTCTCTGGAGGAATTACTACACTTCCTAAGAAATCTGTCCTATACGGCACATTTGCACTGCTGTTTTTATTCATTGAATTATGCTTATAATTTGAGATTAAATCTGTATTTTCCTGACTTCTCACCATAACTGAAGCTGAAAAGTAATTACTTACAACAAGCGAAGCACTGCTTATAAGGTTCGGATTGTTAATCCATGCGTTACCCAAATTTAGTGTAGGGTCTTTAATTTGTGCCGATGCCAACATATAATATTTTTCTAAAAGCTTATAAATGCTATAGAAATCTTTCTTTGAAACGGATCTGATAACAGCATTGCCGATTAAATCAGCCTTCCCTAAAAATCCTACCCAATTTGGATCAGTATATTTTAGAACTAATCGGGGAGAATCACCTGACTCCTTAGATTTCATAATAATAAAATCATCGCTTTTTATAAGAAGATTCAATTTTGTTCTGCCTTTTGCTAACAACCCATTTAAATAATTTTTTACATCAATTTGTACTTTATTGTCATAAGAGGAAGCAGTAAAAACAGGGTTTGCAGAGTGCTGAATTTGATTAATCCAAATTAAATAATACTCACTCCAGGAAGTATAGCATTCGTAAAATTTTAAAGTGCCATTTGTAGAATCCAATTTATCTATTACCAAATCAATTGATACAAAATTCATATCTAATAAATTGATAATTCCAGACAAATCAAATTCTAAATATGAAATATATTCTCCATCAAATGATTTGCCTGCAACAAGAGACTGAGAATTTCCATAATTTAGAGAAGGTTTGCATTGCCTTGTATAAGTATCTTTACTAACTGAGGCTATAAA
>CAVYEU010000067.1:0-27832 GCA_963767415.1 uncultured Eubacteriales bacterium | reverse complement strand
TACGCCGTAAAACAGCTTGAACGCAAAGCGTTCAACGGGTATTACATTATTAATAAGCGTGTTACAAATGTAATACGCTCAAGAAGTGTGGCTGGAATGGAGAAAAATAAGGGTTCTACAACTGTTACATTAAGGCTTCCGCAAAAGCTGCACGAGCAGCTAACGTTTAGAGCAAAACAAGAGAATATTGATTTTTCAAAATATTGTAGAAGGTTGCTTGAAAAGGGTGTCTCAGTAGATGCGTATAAAGAGGATATTGATTTTATTACAAAGATAATAAGAAATGAGCTTGAAGCCATAATTGAACCGTTTGGGAATAGGCAAATAAAGATGTTGATGAAAATTGGCAAGGTAAGCGGAGGCACGCTGTTTACTACGATTAAGCTTTTGCTGTTGCTGATTAATCCTAGCCAGATGTACACGTTTAAGGAGCTGTTGGAGGGGGCGATGAAGTTAGGGGTTGAGTATATGAAAATGAAGGATTTTGAGGTTGATGGGTATGTTACGGATGGAGAGAGGATAATCGGAAAGAGTCAGAGACTATAGTATATTTTGACATTTTTTTTGCATGAGGTTAAGATATACATGATTAAATTGATGAACATAGTCTATAATTAGCAGTTCAGGCAAATAGCATAAAAGGTTAATAATTGAAAATTGCATAAGTTATTGTTTGAAAAGATTTATAAAAAACCAAAATGAGGGAGAATCTGTACGTTTTTTTTCAGATTAATTTTCTGAATAACCACAAGTACTTAATTATAACATACCTTTAGGATATTTGAAAAAATGTTATTATTTGAATTGATTTCAAACTATTAGAAATGTAGAAATACTGTACGTAACTATTAACCAAAGAGGTGATTCTGTGTGGTCTGATAATGAAACAACAATAGATATGATAGGATTTAATGTACATGCTGAGTTGATGAAAAATCTTATATGTAAAGCAAATTTATTACCTATAACCATCGGAGTATTTGGGGACTGGGGTAGTGGAAAAACCAGTGTCTTGAAAATGCTTGAAAAATCTTTAGAGCCTGAAAATGCTTCTTCTAAGGAAGAGAAAGAACTTTTGGGAGATACAGTGTGTCTTTATTTTAATAGCTGGACATTTGAAGGTTATGATGATGCAAAATCTGCAATGATCAGTTCAATCTTAACTCAGCTTTCAAAACACAAAAAATTTGGAGAAAAAATTAAGGATAATGTCGAAAACTTGTTTAAATCTGTAAATTGGATGAGAATATTAAAAGTTGGTGCTAAAGAGCTTATTCCTTACATTGGCACGTACTTAACCGGTATTCCAATGATACCGCCCACATTCTTTGAGGGAATTAAGAAACTAGTTAGATATATTATACAAATAACACAAATTTTACTATATTATCAAATATTATTTGGACTATTTATATTTTTCAAAAAGAATTTAAAAAGGCTGTGAAAAGTTTTGCGATTCTACGCATATACAACTCTTTTGCAGTAAGTGAGTGTATATACTGCCTCTCAATGGAAAAGTTGCTATATATTCTAATGCGAAAACGATAGAAAAACCTTAGTTGGCAATGTTTTTAGAAAGAATGCCTATGAAACAATAAAAAAAAGGCTGGACTACTTTTGCAAAATTACGAGGCTAACCTATAATACCACGCGTATTAAGGAACAGAAAACCCGATAGGGTAGCTGTTCCAAAAAGGGAAACTTGAATTTCAACTAGAAGCTAATAATGTCACTCCAATGGGTTATAGATTATGTGATAATACATGAAATCTGCCATTTGCGGTATTTAAACCATTTTAAGGAATATTGGTCTATGGTAGAAATGTTGTTATGCCGAACTATAAAAAGGCTCAGGAGAGGCTTAAGAAGGATGGGTTGGGATTGAGATTATAATGGCTTTGATGGATATTCACCTTTTGCCAGATTGATAATTTCTTTCTACTGCCCACTTGTTTATTTTAAATATAAAACACATAATTAAAAATATCGAGCAAACAATAATTAAGATTAATGTGAGCTTGTTAATTAACCTCCAGCCTGTATTTGCTCTTTTAATAATATCGTATTCGGTAACCTTTTTAAATAAGGAAAAAGATATTATGATAGTTTCAACTGCAACTAACAGAGAAGACGCTATAAGCATGGCAAAAACACTTCCAATCGACATAATCATTATGGATATAAATCTGAACGAAAACAAGTGTGACGGTATTTTAGCAGCTGTTGAAATTTTGCAGTTTGCTAAAACGAAAATTATAATGCTTACTTCATTAAAAGAGGAAGAAATAATATTAGATTCTTTTACTGCCGGGGCTGTAAACTATATTCCAAAAGAAAGGTATTTAGAAATTCCAAATGCCATAAGAACTACATATTATAATAATTCTCCAATTGAGGTTTTAATAAAGGAATTCTCAAAATTACAAACTGATGAACAGTTAAAGAGTTTAACTACTTCTGAAAAACAAGTGTATGATATGTTGGCAGATGGGAATTCTAAATCAAAAATTCAAGAAGCTCTCTTTAAAACCAACAATACCATTAAATCTCAGATAAAGCAGATATTGAGAAAGCTCGGAGTTAGTAATACTAAGGAAGCTGTGCAGAAAGTTAAGACAAGAGGGCTATTAAATAAATACAGGTCAAATTTGTAACTATTATGCCTGTATGAATTTATCAATGGAGTCACGATAAAGTATATCCATTTGTTGTATGTATTCTGCCCAACAGGGATTACAATCTTTATCCCTCTGGGTCAAAAAATACAAATATTTGTAAAGAGCTCGTAAGCCGCATGAATCCGTATCTGATAACTTTAAAATTAAATATAATATTTCATAAGTCCTAACAGCGTAAACTCCCTGAAGACCTGTATCCAGTTTGTCTGCATTATCAATGAGGCTTATTGCATTGTTATCATGTGAGCAAAAATAAAGAAGCCCTTTCGTTGCTATATATGCTAAAGATTTTACTTCCCCGCGATCATCCTTATTGTTTATATGTGGATTATAAGCAGTATTTGGAGCTATCTTCATTTCTATTGAATTGCGAATTATTTTTTCTAATTCTGATAATGCCGAGTCGGTTAATAGCTCAAGTCTTCTACTGGTTGGCTGCAACAGACTATCTATTAGATTTCTTGGAGCTCCAAATATTTCATTATATACTGCTTCATGTATCGCAATGTTGGAAAATGTATTTATAAGCGGTAAAATCCATATATCTCTGAATTTTTCATAACTAAAAGCTGGTAAATTCCTTAACTCTTTTGACCTATCCGGGGGTATGAAAAAATTAGCATCAACAGTAATAGTCTGCGTAGTATTATTTATTATAGAAACTAATGCGTTATTAATATCATTGGTATTTACAATATTTCGCTTAATCATTAGAACTCCTCAAAGGTAATCATTTAATTCTTCTAAATCCTTTTTATCAACTTCTTCTTCAAGACCAAAATCAGATAAAGTTTTATTAAAAATAGCAAGTGTTTCCGCTAGCTCCGATATTGATATAATATTATCTTCATAGTTGAGAAGTATTTTTTCCAGTTCATTTGCGTCAACACCGGATTTAAAGGTTTTTGTATTCAACATTTTGAAAACTTCTTCATTGGTGCTACATCCAATGTGAAAATAAGAACTGTTCTTGTCCCTTGCTTCCTGAACTAGCAAGTCTTCATATTGCCCATTATCAATGGATCTTATTTCTAATAATCTTTTAACAATAGCCTTGTAAGGAAGTTTATATTCACATTGGAGCCTTGCTATTAGCCTTAGCAACGCTAATGGTTTCCAATGTTTGAGTTCGGAGTCGCCATTATTTACGTCTTTAATTTCGGTTTCAAGTTTTTCTGTCGGCAAGAGAAATTCGGCGGCAAACCTATTGGCTCTAAGCTCTCTTAGATTCAGCTCATCATCTGATAACCTTGATACATGAAGAGGGCTTTTTTCATAATGATGATAAAGCTCATGGGCTAAAGCAAATATTTGTTTATCAATATAATCTGCAGTATTTAGACCTATAAAACTCATCCCATTAAAGCTTTCCGGCAAGCGAACATATATAGCCGAAAAATTATTATCTCTTGATATATCAATTTCTACCGGGGAACAAATAAGGTAGATTCCTTCCTTACGAATGAGCTTAAATATATTGTCACCAATTGGGAGCATACCAACATCAAAATGACGTCTTTTATCTTTTGCTAGTTCAGCAATTGAAAATAAGTCTGATTTTTCTAATGAGACTAATTCACTACTCATAAAGTTTTCTCCTTAGAACTTCTTGTTTTCTCAAGCAAAGCATCATAGATATCATTTTGTCGATGCAATTACGCTCTTCTGGAGTATTAGCTTTTCCTCTCAGAGCAACAAAAACATCCTCCTCACTTTCTTCCTCAATAATATCATCAAAACTGATTTCAAGTGTTTTGAGCAGGCATTCTAATTGCGGAAGAGAAGGTATAAATTTCTGTGACTCTATTCTACCAATAAGTAACCTATTTATGCCAGTTAAATTACCTAGCTGATCCTGAGTTAATTTTAAGTCTGTACGCTTTCTTTGAACAAGCTGGCTTAATTTTTCAATAGATATTTTTTTCATTTCCAATCACCTCAATATTAAGACATTTATAATATCTAATATTATTCCCCTCTATAAGTAAATGATACTATAAATATCAATAAAAATCAACTGGCAAACAATTTTTAGATTTAATTAGTATTAACTACAACATTTGTTCATTTTCCGGGGTGATAAAATATCACCCCACCTGTCGGAAAGGGGTAATAAAAGTTCACACTACTTCAATGTTTAATGTTCAAATACAATCATTTACAGGGATTCCAAAGTAATTAATATAAATCAATTAAATCATCTGAAGAAAGTGGGAAAATCAAATGTTAAAGGTTGAATCAAACAATAAAATTCTATTAAAAAAAGCTTTTGATGAGAATAAAACATATCATAAAACTAAACTTTTACTCAAAATATATAGAGACGTAGTTTGGAGTATGACTAATAGAATATATGAATTTGAGATAGAAGCTCAATATAATGATATGGAAATCAAACATTTTGCTGAGTTTCTTAATTTTATTAATGAGTTTGATATAAATATTAACAAGAAATACCTTGAAAGTGAACTTTGCTGTATTGCAGAAAACAAATGGTTTATAGATATTATTGATAAATCTTTAACTAAACTTAAGAGCTATCCTGAGTATGGCAATGATTATTATAATATCGTATATAAGCAGTATATTGGCGGAAATAGGTATTCTGAAAAAAATATTATAGAAACTTTAAATGTTGAAAGAACAACATTTTACAAGAGAAAGAAAGAAGCAATAAATCTAATGGGCATTATTTTATGGGGATATGTATTACCATCATTAAAGGAGTTTTGGGAAACAAACTAAATCCTTTGTGTTTTTAATCTGAACTAAAAACGTACAAAATATCTACAAAGAAAGTACTGTATATGAACTGTCAAGATATTATGATGTAGATGCTGAGAACTTTTACAGTTGAAGCCCTTGATTGTCAGACGAATGAGGTCTGACGATGGGGGCTTTTCTTATGCCTCTCTCATTAAATATTTGAAGAACGCAAAAAAGGCTACACGAGAAATCGTGTGGCCTTTTTTGCGTTCTGGAAAGGACAGTCGTATGAGACGTTGGTTTTGGTATTACTCCCGATATCCTTGATTTTTCTCTGTTTTGCTCAAGTTCACAAAAAAACAAAACGGAGGAGAATTAAAGATGAAGGAGTTCAAAATTAAAATAGATAACAAAATTATAGTTGTTACAGAAGAAATCTACATTACTTATTACAAAATGGGAAGACGGGAAAGGTACATAGATGAAATAAGTAGAAAAAACAATCTCTCATATAACCGTCTACAGGAACAAGATTATCCCGTCGAGGAAAAGATGTTTGAACCACGACGATGTGTTGAAGATATTGTTATTCAGAAAATTATACTTGAAAAGATGATTTCAGCACTAGATACTCTAACAAATTATGAACGAATGATAATTGATGAACTGTTTATTAATGGAAAAAGTATTAGGGATTTATCAGAATATTTAGCCGTTCCAAGAAGCACATTACATGAACAAAAAGAAAAAATTATAAAAAAACTTAGAAAAATAATAAATAATGAGTAAAAAAATCCGGACACCCCCTCCCTTTTTCGGCTTAAAAGGTGAGGGGTATTTTTTACCACTTGTTGTCCCTTGAAAATTGAATACTCAGTATTTTAGGTACGTTACTCTTGTGTCTGCAAAGCCGGAAAGCAACTTGAACAAAAGCGCCATGACTATCTGCGATAGTATTATCGCTAATTTTCATATTTAAAGATATGAGCGACAAACTTTTGGTTCTAAATCAGTCTGTGGTGGGCTGAATTGCCATAATCCACAAGAGCAACAATGATACTTCTGTCTGGCTATCTTTACGGAAAGGGACAGTTCGCTCGCTGAGGGAAAGTGCTGTAGATGGTAGTTAATAGCTCCATCAGTGGCATTATGAGGCTTTTAACCGAAAGCCGCCTAAAATACTCCGGTGGGGATGAGACAAATAAGGTACAGGACATTTTTTAAGGAAAGAGGAGATAGGCAAGGGATTAACTAAGCCTATCTCTTTTTTTAATACCAGACCAAATAACTAAAAGAGTCTGTTTAGTTATTTGGTGTTTTATTTACGAGGGGGTACTTTATGGATAATAATATGAAATATAGTTTACAAGTGGCGTATCTTAATCAGTTAATGAATAAAAAATTAGTGTCAGAACGGGAATATATCAAAATAAAAAATTTCTTAAAAGAAAAATACAAAATACAGACAATTTAAATTGAAATTTTATATATTATATTATAAAGTGTATCTATGCATTGATAAGAATACGACATAGAGGAGGTTTGTTTGTGAGCGCAGTAAAAGTAATTAAAGCAGATAGTGATATTTCTAATAGAAGAAGAGGTAATGTTGCTGAGCAGATTAGAGTGGCACCATATTGCCGTGTAAGTACAGACTCGGAAGAGCAATTGCTTAGTTATAAATCTCAGGTAATGCATTATAAGCAATTAGTTGAATCAAATCCTTCCTGGCAGATGGTTGAGATTTATGCAGATGAAGGAATAAGCGGTACACAAACAACAAAAAGAATTGCCTTTCAGAAAATGATAAACGATGCTATAGATGGTAAAATCGATTTAATTATTACAAAATCTATTTCGAGGTTTGCAAGAAATACTTTAGATACATTAAAATACGTTAGGTTATTAAAAGAAAATAACGTAGCAATTATGTTTGAAAAAGAGAATATTAACACTTTGACTATGAACGGAGAAATGCTTCTTGTTATATTAAGCTCATTGGCGCAGCAGGAAAGTGAATCAATTTCTGCTAACGTGAAAATGGGACTAAAGATGAAGATGAAAAGAGGAGAAATGATTGGATTTCAAGGTTGTCTGGGATATGACTATAACCCTTCCGATAAGACAATTACAATAAATGAAGAAGAAGCAGAAACGGTCAGATATATTTACAGAAGATATTTAGAAGGTGCTGGATGCTTTGTAATAGCTAAAGAATTGACTAATATGCAATGTAAAACAAAATTAGGTAACACCAAATGGAGTGACAGCTCAGTTGCACGGATTATTAAAAATGAAAAATATAAAGGAGATTTATTGTTGGGTAAAACTTTTACAGTTGACCCAATAAGTCATAGAAGATTAGAGAATATGGGTGAAGAAGAAAAGTATTATGTGAGTGATCATCATGAATCAATAATATCAGAGCAAATTTTTGAAGAAGCCCAAATACTTCTAAGAAAGAGGAGTTCTAAGCACAACAATAAAGGTAGGAACGAAAAATATAGCAGAAAATATGCATTCAGCAGTAAAATTGAATGTGGTTTTTGTGGTAGTACTGCAATTAGGCGTAAATGGCACAGCGGTACAAATCATGAAACCTTTAATTGGCAATGTGGAAATGCAATAAAAAATGGAAGAAAGGTTTGTGGTGATAGTAAAGGTATTAAAGAGACTTTAATCGAAGAAGCTTTTGTTGAGGCTTTTAACCGGATAAATAAAGATAACCGTGAAATGATAGAAGAGTTTTTAAGTAACATAGAATTAGCGCTTGGTACTTCAAACTGCAAGGATGAATTAGATAAAATAAAAAAAGAAATATCATCCTGTGAGAGTAAAGCAAAAAAGCTTATTGATATGAGAATAAATGATAAAATTGATGAAAGTAGTTATGAAGAAAAATATGAAGAATTATCAGAAAAACTTGATTTATTAAAACAGAAAAAAATGCATCTTGAATTAAGCGTAGATGATGAACTCTCAATGGAAAGAAGAATAAAGATTTTTCGTAAAGTATTTAATACGGAAGCTCCACTGGAGGAATTCGACAGATCGATTTTTGATAGTTTGGTAGAAAAAACTATTATCGGGGATGTAGATGAAGAGGGAAACAGAGATTCTTACGTTATAACCTTTGTTCTTAACACTGGTATAAGCATAAACGGAAACCTGAAAAATAGGGACACTTCTTCGTGTAAAGAGACGTTCTCTTTAGCCCAACACGACGGCGAAAAAGAGTGTTCAAATAACCAACCCGATTCACGTTGAGACCATTTCAGTGATAGAACGCAAGATTGAGAAATAGCAGGCTTCGGAGGATTTTGGGTAATTTTTTTAAGTGGATTTTCATGTTTCCACAGACAAGATTTTGATGAATTTTTGACTTAGGGGTGTCGTACCTTAACGCGAAATGAAACGGTATTTTGCGTAAAAGTATTGTGCAATTTGTATATTTCGACCACCCCTAATTTTTAATTTTTTTGGTAGAAATATACAATGTTTAAGATGTACAGAACATATAGATCAAAAAGCAATGGAAAAGCGACCTCTCAAATGAGAAGCCACAGTTTTGCTTTATAGCTATGTTAAGAAGCGTTGTGGTAAAAGTTGGATTGTAGGAACCCTACATTGCGTGTCATTTTGGCTTATTCTAATAGTAGCATTTGAAGTAGGTATTGTAGGTTCTGGCATAGATGGTGATATTGGTTCAGATGGTGATATTGGTTCAGATGCAGATATTGATATTGATGGATGTATTAAACCAGCTGTAGATACTGATTCTTTAGGAGATATCAACGTAGATATAGGAACTATTTGAGATTCAATTGGCGCTATACTAAGCCCTAAAGCAGATCGCAAAGGTTTTACTGTTTCTGTATATGTTTCACGGATCATTTTTTGTAATTCTTTTATATCTTGGTTAACTAGTTTCTCTATATTATGGTTTTTGTTTTCTATATCTTTTTCTAAAAATCCTAATATCAAGCCACCCAAATATTTATGCGCTCCATCATACTTTTCATCAATAATTAGTGAGCTAAGTATTTTAGTATTTAGATGGTCTATAACTTTACTGGTTTTTATGTTTAAGAGTTTTAGGATTATTTTTCTTAGTTTATTTCGAGTATCATCTTGATTTTGAGTGTTACAATTACTTGTTAGTATAGAAACTGTTTCATGAGTACGCTCTAGTGCTATTTTTTCTCTTTGCAAATATGTTTCTGATAATTTCGGGTTTGAATCAATAAATTCATTTATTAACGTAACTAACAATTTTGCATATTGAGACATTCTATTTACTTGTATAGTGGTTTCAATATTTCCTTTAGCAACTCCAGTATCAATCATTAGGTCTGAAATTTCTTCATACCCTGCTTCTGTTGCAGTTGTAAATGCATCATTATACTCATAATTAGAGACTTTACCTGATGCTAATAATATTTCGAATATAGCTTTATTCCCTGATCTCGTTGCAGCTTTAAATGCATTACCATACTCATAACTAGAAACTTTACCTGATACTAATAATGTTTCAAACATCTCTTTATTTCCTGATTTTGCTGCAGCTATAAATGCATCATCATAGCCTCCTGGGTCACTAATTTTACCTGTAGCTAATAATATATTAAATTTTTCTTTATCTCCTGCCTCTACCGCAGCTACAAATACATCATTATAACCCCAAAAAGTAATCTTATCTGTTGCTAATAATTTTTCGAACATTTCTTTATTTCCCAATTTTGCTGCAGCTATAAATGCTTTACTACAACTATACTCATTAATCTTACCTGATGTGGAGGTAAATAACTAATGTCTGATTATACAAAAACTACTTGGCAAAATAATGTCACACCTTTGTCTGAAACAAATCTAAATCATATTGAAACTGGTATAGATTTAGCACATGAAGAAATAGATGACTATATTATTGGTCAAATTTATGGAGTGAGGTGGTAAAAATATGGCTAGAGTGCCGGATATAATGTATCAAGGACAGCTTAGTAATACTGAAGGGAATTTATATGTAGTTCCGAGTAGTAAGAAAGCTACAATTACAGCTATTCACGTAACTAATTGTGATACAGCAACAAGGAATTTTACTTTGCATTTGGTTCAGAATGGCAGCAGTGCATCTGATTCAAATGTACTTGGTTCAAAAACTAATAAAATTGTTGGAACAGATAATACTGGGGGAGGTGGGTTCTGGCTTTTAGAGCCACCGATACCCCTTAACACTGTTGGAGATAAGATAAGCGGTAGTGCCGATGTTGCAAGTAAAGTGACTGTTATGATTATTGGATTTGAGGAGGCAGTCTAATGAAGTGAAGTTCAGAATTATAGATTGAGGTGAGCATAATTTATGGTACAGCATGAGTGTAAGCATGATAAAGATATTGAGAAACTTAAAATAGAGATTGCAGTAGCAAAAAGTGATATTCGTACCGTCAAGGATGAAATAACTGGCATAAAGCAAGAGTTAAGTAAGTTCAAATGGTGGTTTATTAGCATAATGGCATCAAGTTTAGCTACACTTATATTTATGATATTGAACAAATAAAAGGAGATAAGCCTTATGAAAATTTTTATCGATCCAGGACATGGAGGAGAAGTAGTACAATTGGTCTTGCTGTTGGTATGTGCTTAACATCTGCTGAGATCGGACCATTTTCTAGTGGAACTGAAGGTATTGTCATTTCAACTATTTTAGGCTCATGTTTCGGAATTGCTAGTAACTATGTTGCACATATTTTAGAGGATAATAATATTAAAAATATTGAAGAAGCTCAGAATCAACAAAAGAAATCTAAGATAGAATACATTATAAATCCAATAAATAAATTAGAATGTATTATAAATAAAATTGAGGCCAAGTTGGAAGAGCTAGAAAACAGTTTATCATTGCAACAAAAACTTGATTTTGAAAGTTTAAAAGCAGATATAGTTAGACTTTATACCTTATTTAATGCAAATCAGCATGATTTTGAATATCTTGAAAATGCATTACCTTCAAGAACTATCAATGTTGAAAACAAAGTCAAGAAATTTATTACAGATATAGATTTATCAATGGTAGAAGTTATCCCTTTAAATCCTTCAATAAAAATTGTAACTGATGGGTTACCCCAAAGAACAGAAACTAAAATATCAATTAATCAAGAAACTAAAATATCGATTAATCAAGGAGCTAAATCAAATATTGAGTTAAGCTCAGTACAGGTACAGCTAAATTCATGATTAGTTAAAAATTACTGAGAAGCCTTATTTTAGAGTTTAGAGTGTAATTTTATCTGATTATGAATTAAGCCATAGCTGTACTCAACTTCCAATACAAATTCTTTAACAATATAAATTTAAAAAAGGACACTATATATGAAAAATGAATTAAGTAATAAACTTCAGGATATCTGGGACAAAATGACTTTGCTATATAAAGAAGGCAAATTCGAAGAATTTGAAGTATTAGAAATGGAAGAAGTGAAGCTAAGAGATAGATGCATACATAGATATAATAATGGAACTAATGCTATAGAATTAAGGCCAGCTTATGACGAAGAACATAAAAGTAAAATTGATTTTTTCTATTGTCCTATTTGCTGTGTCTATAGACGAGACTTGAATGGATATCTTAATATCAATTTGGCTCAAGAAGAAATAAATAATATTTATAAAAAGGAATTGGAACTAGAAATCATAAAACTGCAAAATGATTGATGGTGAATATGGTTGAAATGCTGTAAAGCTTTACAACAATAATTCTAAACGGGAGTGGCTTAATGGCTGCTCTCTTTGTCTTAATGTGACTGAAAAGCGTTGAATACCTTGACTTATATTCCGGACAGAGTGATGAATAGTATAGGAAGATGATAGAGAGGAGTAAATCCAATGCGTGTAAGGATTATACAACCTACTACAAAAGATGAACAAAAAAGGTTAAAGGTTTGTGCTTATGTAAGGGTATCTACAGATAATTACAAACAAGGTGAATCTTTAGAAAACCAAACACTACACTATGAAAATTTACTAACTGCCAATGCTAAGTACGATTTTGTAGGCGTATTTACAGATAAAGGAATAACTGGGACTACTGATAATAGACCAGAGTTTCAGCGAATGATCAACCTTTGCCATGAAGGTAAGATTGATATTATCTTTACCAAATCTATATCAAGATTTGCAAGGAACACAGCAATAGTGCTTCAAACAGTTAGGGAACTTAAAGATATTGGGGTTGAAATAAGATTTGAAAGGGAAAATATAAATACACTTTCAGGGGATGGCGAGTTGATGCTCACCATCCTCTCTTCTATTGCTGAAGAAGAATCAAGAAGCATGAGTGAAAATCTTAAGTGGAGAGTGAAAAAGAAATTTGAAAATGGTCAATTAATCATAAATACCAAAAGATTTTTGGGTTATGACAAAGACGAATATTCTAATCTGATTATAAATCAAGATGAGGCTAGGATTGTTAAACGGATTTATTCAGAATACCTAAGTGGTAATGGTACATTTAGGATTGCCAAAATGCTTAATCTTGAGAATGTTCCAACTGTTACAGGAGCAAAGTGGAATGAATCTACAGTCCTTGAAATTCTTAAAAATGAGAAATATAAAGGTGATGTAATTCAGCAGAAAACTTATTCTTCTGATTATTTAAGAAAACAGAAAAAGAAAAATAAAGGTGAAAAAGATAGCTTTTATATTACTGATAATCACTCCCCCATCATTCTGAAAGAAGAGTGGGATCAAGTTCAAGCAGAAATAAGAAAACGTGCTGAGAGAAAAGGGATTTCCAAAGGCTCAGACAAGTACAAAAATCGATATCCATTAACCGGATTGCTCTTTTGTAGCAAATGTGGAGCAGTACTTAGAAGGAGAACCTGGAACAGTAAGTTGAGTTGTAAAAAGATTGTATGGCAATGTAGCAATTATATTGAAAATGGTAAAAAGGCTTGGGAGGCTGTACAGCTTGAGCTTGAACGAAGAAGAGCCTTTATTGAAAAGTATAATATAGGTAAACTTGACTATGCCAATCCAGGGAATCCATTTTCGGGCAGAGTTATTTGCGGATGCTGCGGTAGTTCCTTTGGTAGAAAGGTATGGAACTCAACTGATGAGAGGCTTAGGAGAATCATTTGGAGATGCAATAAAAAATATGCAGTTAAAGGCAAAAAGCTTTGTGATAATGGTCATATTGATGATGAATTTTTATATAGAGCTTTTGTTATTGTCTTTAATGGGATAATTGAAAACAAAGATTATTTTATGGGAAAGTGGAGGGAATTGCTGAGTAATGAGGATGTTTTAAAGAAAGTAACTGCTAAAAAGTTTATAGAGATTTTCAAAACAGCAAAGCCAATTGAACGCTTCAATGAAGAGTTGTATTTAAAATTAATTGAGAAAATTGTTGTAAATGAAGGTGCGTTGATTGTAGTCTTGCTTGATGGAAGTGAGATTGAGATGACACTTTAAACCAGCCTAAAATGAAACCAATTATTCAATAATCCTTATTTTATTTTCATATGCTGAATCAACTACAATTATGATAACTGAAGAAATGCTGCTAAAAATCCTCTTGATGTTATTAATAAGCAAACCAAGAGGATTTTTTGTTGCTAATGCTTAATAATCAATTTGAAGCATCGTAGTAAATTCCTTTATTTGTTGATAATATTCGTATTACGAAAAAATGACATAAGAACACTGTAAAGATTATCAAGAATGTCGGTTTCATATTCTTTTTTTGCATAATCTGCAAGAATATAATTTATGTATTGCAGATTACAATTAAGAAAAAAGTCTTTTTGGTTATAAAACATGTTCATGAAAGAAGTATACTTTTCTTCACCAATGAATCTATATAAAATATTTAAAACATGATTTGTAAAAAGTGTAATTCTTGAGATATCTTCATTAGTTCCAAAATAATAATATTCTTTATTCAATTCATTTAAATCATTATTTTCTTCTGCAAGGAGTTTTCTTTTGAGAAGAAAAACATCTTTCTTCTTTAGAAGCTCAAGAAGGATAAGTGAATAAAATATTGCTTCCGGAAAAGATATTGATATTACAAAGTATATATTGTTGCTGGTAATATTGGGAAAATCTTTCCTAGAAAACTTGTAATTAGCCTCGAAATTTAGAGTCTCATCTTCTATGTCAAAATCTTCAGAATACTGACTATCTAAATTATTTAAATGCATGTTTTCAAGTAAGTCGGATTCTTTATATTCATCAAACCAATTTTGCTGAATTCCATTGTAGACTTGTTCTATATCTCTGTCTCCTTGAAATGCATGACGGATTTCATAGCACAATCCAAGAAGATTTTCGCATACTTCTTCATATCCTGGGAAAGTGCATTTATCATCAATACCATGAAATCCAGTATATTTATAAATTGCAAAATATAGGCGATCGAGATCAAAAAAGTCTCCTTTTATTAATACACCATTTGATTTTTGTGCTTTTTCTACAGTAATCATTTTTAAATTCCTCCCATTTTTTGTTTTTCTTCTAATACCTTTTCCGAGAATGTCTTTCTAACACTCGGTTTCTTTTCGTATGTTCTGTAGGTACCTGATTTTTCATATTCGAGTATTTTTTTGCATACATAATCATTTACAATTGTATACCCACACTTACATCCACATTCAATAAGCCTATCATGGATAGTTGTTGCAAATATAGAGCCGTTTTTAAGCCAATTATCAATTTGTTCCTTATACGGATCAAGTAATGAAGAAAATGGCCTTTTGTTCAAATACTCCAATGGAAGGTTATTCACAACATAACGTTTGACTGTACGTGGATCGATTGAATGTTTCCTCCCAATAGCTGTAAAACTCATACCATTGAGAAAATCTTGCTTTATTGGTTGTGGTATTTCTATATTCATATATAATTCCTCCAAGTAAAGCTTAGTGTAACTAATTCCTTAATAATTTTTACTATATTTCTGAGCAAAACATCAACCGGTTTAAAAATATTATATAGTTTCGATAATGGATAAGACAACAGCATCATGTCCGCAATAAAATTGCATTAAGTACGTAAAATTTAGTATTAAATAAATTTTGTAAACTTTTTTATTTCAAACTCTATAAGATTATTTTGGAAAAATCAAATCACAAATATTATTGATTGTTTTACAAACATCTTCAAACTTTATGTCTTTTACATAGTCGAACTGTTTCTGATAATTGATCCAGTGATTTTTCATAATGTTGTTATTTTCAATTATTTCTAATATTTGAGAATATTGTTCTATAACAGGTAAAGAGTTTCTTTTTTGAGCTGTTGCAATCAATGCATTTTTTAAAAGCTCAATATTAACATTTTGCCATTGTAGTTGTCTGATAATAAAAATATCATAATAGTCTCTTGGACGTGTATTTTGATCACCTCTTGAAATAACAGTCTCTAGTTTCTCAGCTAAAATTGTTTCAAGATTATAAGCCAAAACTTTTATAGATCTCGGTTCAAGGAGCAACTGAAATTCATATAAAATCTCTTTCGGAGTAATTTTATCTCCTGTAGTTACATCAATTTTTAGTGGAACAGCCATTGGTGGATACTGGGCTTCAAGAGATACACGCAAACCTGAGTATTCATCATTTTTACGTATATCTTCAATTTGTTTTACTAAAAATGTTACGTTATCATTTATATGGATAGAACATATATTTTCGAACATGCTTTTAATCGTATCACGATTGACAGACAATCCTCTTAAAGTTGTGTCCATATCCATCGTTGCTCTTGTATCAAGTCCAACCATAGCTGCAATAAGGAAACCACCTTTGAGAATAAAGTTTGGTTGATATCTTGACAATGAAATGCGCTCTAGAAATCTTTCAAGCATATAGTTTTGCATTATGATTTGAGCTGAAATATTTTTACTTTTTGCTAAATTCTTTATTACTGCTTTGAGTTGCATTGCATTTCTCATAACAGTACCTCCAAGTAAGAACGTAATTTCTTTTCAACATGAAAAAGTTTGCTGTATCCAGAAAGTAATGGTATGTCTTTCTTTTCAAGACTAGTATAACGTTTAAATGCATCAGAAATGATTTGAATATCAGTATAGCTTCTGCTTCTTAAGATGTCGCATAAAGTCCTTTCTGCATTATAAATTTGAACAGGGTTTCCATTTGAAGAATTTATTGTAATAATACCAATTCTATATAATTCATCTTTAACTCTATAGTATTTAACATTTTCTGAATTAAGGGCTGAAGTATTATACTTTAATGGAAAAGTCATTATAAACTTAATAGGAGTTCTGTCTGTTAAATTCATTAAAAAGAGAGCGGTTTCATGGGAAAAAATACCACGCTTAAATCTCATCTGCAGATTAAACATCTCATCCTCAAATACTGTTGGAATGGTGTAAACTCCACGTTCAGAACGTTCAAGTAGTCCTTTTTCAACAAGTATTCTTATATATTCTCTTGAAATACCAGCTTTTGTTACTTGAGCAGAAGTTATTATTCCATTGTTATTCTGTGCTATTTTTAAAATATATTCTCCATTAGTCATTAACACCTACAACCTTTCTAATCGAATTTAAAAATCAAACTTGACATTTATGCATATAACATTATATTAAGTATGCATGAAAGTCAAGTTTTGGGATTGATCATTAAAAAGAAAATATCTGGTTTGTTTGCTTAAAAGTATTGTGCAATTTGTATATTTCGACCACCCCTAATTTTGAAAATATTTGGTGAAAATAGACAATCATGAGTATTTGGAGTTGATTAAGTTTATTGATACCATGAAAGGGAACTATAGAAATGTTCATCTTTAAAATCTGGCCACATATCATTGATAACATAAAAATCCGAATATATGGTTTGAATAGGCAAAAATCCACTAAGTCTTCTTCTACATTAACTGCCCATCTTCTATTTCCATCTGGGATTATTCCTATATGCTTAGGAATTCTCTTGAAAATTTGTTTTTTCATTTATTATAAACCTTTCTTAAACTATTTTAAAAACTTATACAATGTGTTGAACTTCAACTACTGCTATGTTTTACAAACATCAAAAAATAATTCATGCTTATTGAAAATTTTATAAGAGATACAATGAATATAACTTAATATTTGTAGAACAATATAAAGAAAAATGATATGGATATTCAAAAACTATGATGAAAAAGAAGGATTTAGAAAATGAATAAAATTTATAATAATTTAATTAATGAAAAATCACCATATTTGATCCAGCATAGTTTGAATCCGGTTAATTGGTATCCTTGGGGGGGAAATGCTTTTGAAAAAGCAAAAACAGAGGATAAGCCAATATTTCTATCCATCGGATATTCTACCTGCCATTGGTGCCATGTAATGGAAAAGGAATCATTTGAAGATAAAGAAGTTGCAAAAATATTAAATGATAAGTTTATTTGCATTAAGGTTGACCGTGAAGAGAGACCTGATATTGATAGTGTGTACATGAATATATGCCAAGCAATGACAGGCCATGGTGGTTGGCCATTATCAATTTTTGCAATGCCCGATGGAAAAGCATTTTTTGCAGGAACCTATTTCTCTAAAGAAGATAGGTATGGCATGACTGGGTTTAAGGCTCTCCTAATAAGAATTGCTGAATTGTGGAATTTTAAGAGAGAAAAAATAATTGAACTAAGCCAAAATATTCATGATAATCTTAATTCTTATGACCAATTTAAGAAAATGGAGATTTCTCCAGATATTTTACATGAGGCTTACAAAGACTTGCTAAATAGATATGATGAAAAGTATGGTGGATTTAGCCAAGCTCCCAAATTTCCATCTCCTCATAACATCATGTTTTTATTAAGATATTGGCTTGTGTATAAGGAAGATAAGGTTCTTGAAATGGTCAAAAACACACTTGTTAAAATGTACGAAGGAGGAATTTTTGACCATATAGGATTTGGTTTTTCGAGATATTCAACAGATGAAAAATGGCTGGTACCTCATTTTGAAAAAATGTTGTATGATAATGCACTCCTTACAATTTGCTATATTGAAACATATCAGGTAACTAAAGACGAAATTTTTAAAATTATTGCTACCAAGGTTTTGACTTATATATTAAGAGAGATGACGTCTTATGAGGGGGCCTTTTATTCTGCTTACGATGCAGATTCTGAAGGTGAAGAGGGGAAATTTTATGTATGGTCGAAATCTGAGATTGAAGAGGTTTTGGGGAAAGAAGCGGGGGAACAATTTTGTAAGATTTTTGGTGTAACTAATGAGGGGAACTTCGAGGGTAAAAATATACTAAATCTTATAGATCAGCCTAAAGACATCTCTTATGAATTTATTGAACAGTGCAGGAAGAGTTTATTTGATTATCGCAAATCAAGAGTGCATCCTTTCTGTGATGACAAAATATTAACTTCATGGAATGGACTTATGATAGTAGCATTTGCAATGGCTACCAGGTGTTTTGATAATGAAAAATATCTTGATATAGCATTAGGCGCAATAAATTTTATTTATTTGAATATGTTTGATGAAACTGGCAGACTATATACACGCTTTCGCGAAGGAGAAAGAGCGCATATTGCTTATATTGATGATTACGCTTTTCTATCATGGGCACTTCTGGAGATTTTTAATTCTACATTCAAAAAAGAATATCTGGATAAAGCAATAAAACTTTCTTATGAAATGATTAGGCTATTCTGGGATGAGCAAGGGTTAGGGTTTTATCAATATGGTTCTGATGCAGAAAAACTTATCACACGTCCAAAAGAAATATATGACGGTGCCATTCCCTCGGGAAATTCTGTTGCTTCTCTGGTTTTCTATAAGCTTTATAAAATTACAGGTAATAATGAATGGGAAAACAAATTAAACGATATTTTTATAGGCTTTTCTAAACCAATTTCTCATTTCCCTTCAGGGTACACATTCTTGCTTTCTTCATATCTTGCAAGTGTATCGGAATCAAAAGATATAATTATTGTAGACTATGCAAATTCCGATTCGATAAAGAATATTATAAAACAGATGAATGAAAAATTTTTGCCATTCGATCAGGTCATTTATCAATCGAGATCAAATCTTTCGTTAAGAGATATCATCCCTAGCCTATCTAATTACGAGATGATTGAGAACAGGCCGACCGCTTATGTTTGTAAAAATCATGAATGTCTGCCACCTTTAACAAATTTAAATGACATAAATGAAGTTTTGTCAAATCGAAATTAGCTTTAAATAATTGGGATATTCACTGTCCAGAGGGTATCCCTAAACAGTTTGTTTGGAAGTGACTCTCCCGTTCGGTGGTTATATCATATCCTAAATATCTGACTTTTTGTCCATGTTCTGTCCCAATATCGAAGTTAGTTTTAAGGTGTGCTATGTATTTATCTAATTCGTTTAAATAAATGCATGCAATTATTGGACTCAAACCCGAGCCTTGTGGTGCTCCGCTGTATGTCTCAGCGTATATCCATTGTCCCTGGTTAGTTAGTTAGAGTATCGTGTGAGGAACCCACATACCAGGCTTCTCACCATAACTTTGCCGTTTCAACTCCGTTTTGGCAAGGGCGATGATAGCCCCAACTTCTGATTGTCATTCAAGCAGTTTAGCTTTTATCCTTGTGCATAACATTTTCTTCTTGATATTCAGTAGCAGCTATGAAGTTTAGCTGACTCATACCTTTCCTGATATGCTATAGTCCCTGTCCAGTTTCCTTTTCAGTTAAGTCAGGTTGGGGGACTTTACAGTCCCTTTTCTTCATAATATCTGTATTTGTATACTCCCCAGACATACGTATTAAAGTATCATTTACTACAAACAATCTTGGGTATTTTTGCAAATTTTCGAGAATGTTATGGTTTGAAGAATTGTTTGATTTTAATCGTATATGGGTTAGGTTACTTTGTTTTTATATTTTTTATCCATTCTGTAAGGTTATCAATAAATTTAGAAAGAAAAGTTATACATAAGTATTATTAACTGTATGCACCACAAAATAATCTTGATGCATAATAATCTAAATTACCTATACTTACTTTTTAGCTTCTGTAATTGTTTTTCAAGTTTCTCTATTTCACATTTTATTTCATCTTTATTATCTGTTTGGGTAGCTAAATCATAATTTAATGTTCTAAGGTTCACAAGAAGAAGAGCAAGTGCTCCACCAATCCAAAATAAAGAGGATATAACTTTTAACCTATCATTTTTCAGAGTAAAATTTTTACTCATAACAATACCTCTCAATAGTAGTAGAATTATTATTATTATACGTGTTTAGCAAGTCATATGTTACTGTACGAATCATTTGCTTATCCAAGGTTAAAAACCACTTTACTTCAAAAGCAATTACCTGTTCCCAGTAATATTAACCCCATTCACATAACAACCATCCTAATTCCTACAAGACCTAGAGCAATAGCAAGACTTTTTATTATCCAAACTTCATGAAATCTACTGGAAAGCTTTGCTCCTAATTGTGCACCGAATAATGCTCCTATTGATAAAGCTATTGTTTGAAATACTACCTCTGATAAAATTCCTGATATGATGTGAACAATAGTTCCTGCTAATGACATACTAGCTAAAACAAAGTGAGAAGTAGCAGTTGCAATATGAACTGGAAAGTTCATTGTATGAATCAATACTGGAACATGAATGATACCACCTCCTATTCCAAGTAGGCTAGAAATATATCCTACTAAAATACTTATAATTATTCCAATCACAGGATTATAAGAAAATATGTAGTTTGTTCCTTCACTATCTGTAATGTAACGAATTATATAATTTTTATGTACATTGTTTTCAGCTTCTTTTGTATTTTGGGGATTTATTATCAAGAGTATTGATGCTATTATTAGCAGAACACCGAAAAAACTATCAAATATATTTCTGGGAATAAATGAAGTTGTATATGCACCTAGAATTGATCCTGGAATTGTGCTTGCAGAAAAAATCAACCCAGATTTGTAATCAACTCTCTTCATTTTTGCATATGCAAACGAACCTGATGTTGCATTAAAGAAAACAACAGCCAATGACATGCTCGTAATAGTTTCAGAATTCTTGTCGGGATACAATAGTAAAAGTACGGGAACCAATATGAAACCTCCACCAGCACCAATGATCGTACCAAATGTTCCAACAATAAAACCTAAAGGCAAAAACCATAAAAATTGTTCCATCTTAGTTAAATTCACATCCTTAACATTTGCATATTTATTTTCTTATGTAATAAGTTAATGTTATAAAATATTAAAATTTAAACTATATTTTTAGCATTTCATCTAAATCCTATGTAGTATGAATAAATTATAAACAAACCTTATATTAAGAGGAAACTATTAATAAATAGTAACCATTATTCGATTAATGTGTTAAGCTCATCAAAAATTTAAAAAATAATAGAAAGGTTAGGTTCATATATGAAAATTATTGTTGATAAAAAATTATGTCCGCAAAATCATTCTTGTCCTTCTGTTAAAGTATGTCCTGTGGGAGCAATAAAGCAAAATAAATTTAACTTGCCAACTATAGACGAAAACAAGTGTATTAAATGTAAAAAATGTGTAATGTTTTGCCCGAAGGGTGCAATTCAAACACAGTAATTGCTTGGTTTAAACATAGATTATTATTAAATTTGGGGAGGCTAAAATGAGTTAAAATACTCTTTTTTTGTTAGGCTTTTACAAGATATCAAGTTAATATAATCATATTAAAATAATGTTTTAATGTATACTTTGACTATTACAGATTATGGATTGTATTGTACGCATTTGCTATTTTTGTATTATAATTTTTTAACACGAGGAGGGTCAATTTTTAATTGACAAATACACTAGATCTTCAATGATTCTTTTAAATCCGCAATTAACATATTATTTTTACTCCCGTATTTTTCTAGCTACTACTTTACATTCATAAAACGGATCATTAATTTCATTTAGTATAAATCTATTATCCGTACGAAGAAAATCCATTAATTCATCTTCATTAAACACCAGATATCCTTCTACAATTAATTCTAAGTATATATTTGATACAGTTTTAGGGGTTCTTCTTTTTTTAAGATAATTATAACATAATATTGAAACTTCTTCCCCAAGCCTTATGATTTTTGGTTTGCATATCCAAGGTATACTATTCTCATCTTTGCCTATTGCAAACAATGCATCCAATAAAGTATGTTGGATATTGGGATTTTCTGGCTGAAGTTTATGTAATGGTATAAGCAATTCAATTGCTTTTTCATATTCTTTATTTAAAACATATGCCTCACCTAGGCCCCATTTAATATCTATATCTTTAGGGTATTTTTGTATTTCTTTATACCTATATTTTACAAGTCCATCCCAATCCTCCTTATCAAAATATTCAGCTTCTATCTCCCATTCCTCAAATTCTAAGTCATCAACCTCATAATAATGATTTATTACTTCTTTTTTCATTGCGTTTACACTCCCAATATTTTACTTTTATGTAATGTTTAAGTTTTATTATTATATAAATCAGCAGCACCTATATTTATATTTGCTTTTATTGCCTGTGAATGCTGATATTTTCTAGCTATGAGATATAATTTGTTATTCTTCATAAATTTTGCACCTGTTTGCTTAAACCAAAATGAAATCCCATGATTTTGGCATTGTTGTCTAATATTAAGAACCCATTGATAATCACATATTCTAGCATGTTCTCCCGATTCACCACCAACTATTACTTGCTTAATTTTATTATTATTCAAATATTGAGTCAAATCAATTTTTTCTAAAATCGGTTCACAAATAATAAATTTGTGCTTTATTGGTAATGAAATAAATATTGGCAAACGAAAGTTAGCTCTATCCTGATTTTCACAAGTGCAACCGACTTCTACATTATCATATCCATCTCCCCAGTCATTCGGTAAATTTACCATAAAACGCTCAATTCTTTTTGTTATAAATAAAAATTTTAAATCTGAACGCTCTTTTATAAAATTCCACGCTTCAATACGCCAAAGATCCGCACCTTCATGTAAAAAGTCAGAAGTAAAACAAGTATAAACCGTATCTCTACTTGAAATTTTATACTCTTTGGATCGATTTCTTTTTATTGGTAGATCAAAACTATTTGTTTTTGTAATTACCGAACTATCTTTATTGTGTAAAGTATCAGTCCTATAAACATAGCAATTCAGACACCCTTCACTAATTTTATGGCAGCCATGCCATGGATTCCAGTTAGACATTTAATACTTATACCTTTCCAATTTACTGCAGTTCTAGATCTTTTAATATATCTACAGCATGTGTAGTAAACATTAACCTTTGGATATATTCTTTCAATAAGCCCATTTTCATAAATCTTTATCAGAAAGTATAAAATCTGGTGCAGTATCTCCTATTTTCAACATATATAACTTCCAATTCGAATCCTAAACTTTCGACATCAATTTCTATTTAATCATCCCACTCTTTTTGCTAAAATATTGAGAGAAGGAAGTGATATAATGTACTCCTACCATAATAAAGCAAAACAATTGATAAAACAAGGGCACCTAACACATTGGGAACTTGTTGATAGGTGGAATCATATAGAAAAAGCATTAGTTTTATATTTTGATAATCATAGACCAATACCAATTAGGTCTTATCGTCATGATGAATATCTAAAAATTCTCCAAAAGAATGTGTTACCTTATGTTTTCGTAAACACATAAAAATATGTTTCTTTAGACTTTATTTTAAAAAGTCACCTTAATTAGATCTATTGCATAAAATAGCTAGATAATTACTGAATGTAAGGAGCCTAAAAAAATGATGATTTTACCTGGTAAGCATATGTTACCACCACTACCATACCAATATAATGCTCTTGAGCCTGTAATAAGCTCTGCAACCCTCCATTTTCATCATGATATACACCACAAAACTTATGTCAATGATTTGAATAAAGCTGAATTAAAACTAGTTGAAGCTAGGACAAATAAAGATTTTGATTTAATTAAATATTGGGAAAATGAACTTGCATTTAATGGTTCTGGTCATATCCTTCATAGTATATTTTGGACTGTTATGTCTCCTATTGGAAGAGGCGGACAACCTGGTCCTCAAACCTTAAATCAAATTTATAAATATCTGGGCAACTTTTCTACTTTTAAAGATCAATTTACTAACGCAGCTATAAAAGTCGAAGGCTCCGGATGGGCAATTCTTACCTGGCAACCTACGTGGCAACGCATTGAAGTGCTTCAAGCTGAAAAACATCAAAATTTAACTCAATGGAGCGGAATTCCAATACTCGTACTAGATGTATGGGAACACGCATATTATCTTGATTACCAAAATCGGCGCAAAGATTATGTGGACGCTTGGTGGCAACTGGTCAATTGGTTTGAAGTGGAAAAGAGGCTTGCTTGCGCGATGAACTGCGGTATGCCTTTAACTGTAGAATAAATCATTTATTGACATTATTTTTATTAAAAGGCATAAAAAATAAGCCGACTAAAGTATGATATGTTCATACTCTAATCGCGGCTTATCTATTGCCCTATCAAAATTTACATTCAATCTCACTCCCATCAAGCAATTCTACAAGCAACGCACCTTCATTTACAACTATTTTTTCAACTAATTTTAAATACAGTTCTTCATTAAAACATTCAAGCGGCTTTGCTATTTTGAAAATTTCTATAAACTTTTTGGCAGTTACTCTCTTTAAAATATCCTCACCACTTAGCGATTCCTTCCACTTTTCCATAAAATAATCTTTATTATCAATTATCCCATTAAAAATACTAACAAAAGCTCTATATAAAAGTTCATCATCAATATGTCTGCTGTCACATAATTTCTTACCTTTAACTGCATATTTTTTATTGTATTCTGCAATTGAAAAATGGTCCAAAAAAGTTACTTATTTCAATTGAAAAAGTAGCCCATTTTGTTATAAAAAAATATTAAAAACCATTTTTTTCTATTTTTTAATAAAAATTATCCCACAGTCTGCCATCCCCTTGACATCTTCCCCCATGCCACTTAATATTGTAATTTATAAGGGATATATCCAATTGATTTTTTTGATTGAAAAATAATTTCATATATGATAGCATCTCAAATAGTTATTTGAAAAATAAATAAAAAATATAGGTTTCGGTATGTGTACCGAATTAAAAGGGAAACAGGTTAAAGTCCTGTACGGTCCCGCCGCTGTATTGGGGAGATATTACAAAAATGCCACTAGGAATCTGGGAAGGTTGTAATATTAATGAACCAAAGTCAGAAGACCTACCTATATAAAAATGCCAGAACTCTACGAGCGATAGGGAGGTGTACCGTATGCACAAAATATTTTTATGCGGATATACATAACCTCTTGACTCTGAATATGGTCGGGAGGTTATTTTAATTGTAGGTGGAAAAAATTGATTACAACAATTATTAATTTTATAAAGGATGGATATAAATGTCAAAAAGAAAAGCATGGATTATTGGAGTTTCTATTATGACACTTCTTATACCACAAACAGTATCTGCAATGCATATCATGGAAGGATTCCTCCCACCTGCTTGGTGTATTTCATGGGGAGTTTTAACCATGCCATTTGTATTTGTTGGATTTTTATCTATTAAAAAAATTATAAAAGAAAACCCACGTTTAAAAATCTTGCTTTCAATGGCGGGTGCATTTGCATTTGTACTGTCATCCCTAAAAATTCCTTCAGTGACCGGAAGTTGTTCCCATCCAACGGGAGTAGGGTTTGGAGCCATTCTTTTTGGTCCAACTACTATGAGTGTGCTAGGATTAATCGTTCTATTATTTCAAGCGATCTTGCTTGCACATGGAGGTTTAACAACCATCGGAGCAAATACATTTTCTATGGCTGTTGTAGGTCCATTAGCTTCATTTGCTACATATAAAATTGTCAAAAAGGCAAAGGGTCCGCAATCGCTTGCTGTATTTCTTGCAGCAATGCTTGGTGATTTGTTGACTTATATTACCACAGCTATACAACTTGCACTTGCTTTTCCTTCTGAAACAGGTGGAATTATAGCATCGCTTGTGAAGTTTATGAGTATTTTTGCTGTTACGCAGATACCTCTCGCTGTAAGTGAAGGAATTTTAACTGTACTAATATTTAATGCTATTGCAGCATACGGCAAGCAGGAATTAAAAGACCTAAGAATTCTTTTAACGGAGGAATAAGGATAGTGAAAGAAACTATAAACAGAGTATAAGAAACAAAGGTGCTATTAAGACTCATCAATTTTAGATTATTTTTAGTAAAGGAGTAATGTAAAGATGGTTACAGAAGTTATAAAACAGAATAAAAAAAATCAAGCAATTGTAAAAAATATTATAATGATTGCAATTATAATTGGGTTTGCTATCATACCGCTTTTTATGGTTAAAGATGGTGAATTTGCAGGAGCTGATTATAGAGCAGAAAAAGCCATTAACGAAATTGATGAAAGTTATAAACCATGGTTTTCTCCTATATTCGAACCTAAAAGTGGGGAAGTTGAAACGTTCTTTTTCGCATTGCAGGCAACTATTGGTGCTGGAGTTTTTGGCTATGGCTTAGGCTATATGGGAGGAAGAAAAAAGAAGGAAAAAGAGGCTAATAATGATATACATTGATAAGTATGCATATATATCAAAATTTAACAACCAAGATCCTATGTACAAGCTGATTTTTTGTTTTATGACCATTGTGGTTTGTCTTTGGGCGAATTCAGTTATTGTTTCTACAATAATACTTCTTGTTATGGGGTGGTATACTGTTTGTAAAGGAGGTATACCTTTAGCAGTTTTTTTGAAGTTAATGGTAATCCCTATGTCCTTTTTGATTATAGGTATTTTAATGATTGCAATTAATGTTTCAGATAAACAAAATATTTTTCAGTATTATATATCAGCATTGGGAACCTATATTGGGGTATCTCAGACTAGTGCCCATGATGCAGTACACTTGTTTTTCAAATCTTTGGGTGCAGTTTCATGTTTATACTATTTATCTCTCAGTACTCCTATGATAAATATATTACAAGTACTTGACAAGTTTAAAATACCAAAGTTATTCATTGAACTGATGGGGCTTACTTATCGATTCATACTTGTACTGCTGGAAACTGTAGATATGATGTTTACTGCCCAGAAATCACGTATGGGTTATTCAAGCATTAATTCATGCTATCATTCCCTGGCAGCTCTTGCATCCACTTTGTTTATTCGTGCTTATAAGAGATCAGATGAGCTTTACAATTCTTTAGAGGCAAGAATATATGATGGGGAGCTTAATGTACTGGATATGCCTTTTACAAGGGAACCGCTTATGTATACTGTGGCAATAGCCTTTAATTTGAGTTTAGTTGCTTTAACACTGGTTTTAAGGCATTTATTTGAAAAAGTAATTTGTTTTTTTTTTTTTTTTTTTTTTTTTTTTTTTTTTTTTTTTTTTTTTTTTTAAAAAAAAAAAAAAAA
>CAVYEU010000066.1:0-5470 GCA_963767415.1 uncultured Eubacteriales bacterium | reverse complement strand
GCCTTTAATCTGCGGATTGCTAAATCCTTCTCGGAGAGCTGAATTTTAAACCTGAACGCATAGTTTTATACTTTTCTCCAGACTCAAACGCTTGTACGCGTGCGCTTAAGCTCTTAACTTTGTATTGGAGGTTTGTGATAAATTCGAAGTTTGAGTTTATCACGATATCTTCTGTCCCCTTAATGTACAGATTTCTTTTTGCAATGCAGCAATTAGTGACTCTTGTGCCACATATTTTATCTGTAGCTTTTCGTATAATGTTTTATAGTCAAGGTTTTCATCCTGTCTTTTTTTTACTTTGTCTTTTCTACACCTACCATCGGTAGGTATAATTTCACCTGTTTTGGCATCTACTCTTCCAATTAAGGTTCTTTTAGCGCGGCTAGTTTTTTTCTCTTTTGTCCCAATAAGAATGGGATTCATAAGCGTACGTAATATTAGAGCGTTTGTCGTGCTGATAAATAATTGCCATAAATGATCCTCCTTTTATAAATAGTTACGAATATAGTGTAACACGTAACCATTTATAAGTCAAGAGAAAAATATAAAAAATGCCAATAAAATCAATGATTTTAGGCATTTTTTATGCTGATATTTTGTTATTTATGATTAAGAGTTATTTTGTCATTGGGTTAGGGTGTGAACTGTAACCAGCAATTAAGTGTATTATTTGCTTGGGATTGATGAGATTGAAAATTACTGAATAATTATGTTAATATAGTTATAACTCGGTTGCTTTAAATACTTAAAGTGAAAGGATGAAGATTGTGAAAGAGAAAAAGTTTAAAACTACAATTAATGTTAATGGTTCTGAAATTGCTGTAACTTCAACTGGTCAAGATGATGGCAATGACTTCATTTCGTTAACTGATATGACTAAAAATTTTGAAGGTGGAAGTACATTAATTGAACAATGGGTTAGAAATAAAGATACAATAATCTTTTTGGGAACCTGGGAAAAAATATATAATCTAAATTTTAATTCCCTCGAATTCGAGGGAATTAAAAACGAATCTGGTACAAGTAGTTATTATCTTTCAATTAAAAAGTGGATAGATGTTACGAACGCCATAGGTATCAAATCATCAGCAGGTCGTTATGGAGGTACTTTTGCACATAAAGACATAGCATTTGAGTTTGGTTCATGGCTTAGTCCGGAATTTAAAATATATTTAATCAAAGAATATCAAAGATTAAAGCAAGACGAAAATAATCGATTGTTATTAGAATGGAATGTAAACCGAGTACTTTCAAAACTAAATTATAGAATTCATACAGATGCAATAAAAGAAAATTTAATTTCTAATGATTTATCAAAAAAAGAAATTATCCTTACATATGCAAATGAGGCAGATATATTAAATATTGCATTGTTTGGGAAAACAGCTAAGGAATGGAGAGAAGAAAATCCAAAATTGAAAGGTAATATTAGGGATTATGCTACTATTGAACAATTGATTGTTCTAGTTAATTTAGAAAATATGAATGCTACTCTTATTGAGCAAGGATTAAGTAAAAATGAGCGACTAATCCAATTGAATATTAAAGCTAGAAATCAATTAAATACATTTTGAATGATCCTAGTGTAAAGAAGCTTGAAAATATTAAGAATATATGAGTTATGAACTTCCTATTACCCATATACCTATATTAATATTAAAAATTTATATTCTTTCTTGGAATCCATTCGATTGTATATCCAATAATCTCAGCAATTTCTTGTGCTTCGCTATATCGAAGTGTCCCACGAGATAGCTTATTACTTAAATTCTGAATAGTAGTTTTTTTCTCTAAATGTTTTGTGTTTAGTTCATTAACAATTTTGCTCATAGTCCAACCAGATTTTATAATTATTGATTTAATTTCTTCTTTTAATGCCATTTTATATCCCCTCCACTTTAAAAGTATACCAAAACGAATAATTATTTGCATAGTAATTAAAAATTATTTATTAAAGTTTATTTTAGTATTGACCTCTTGTTTTAAATGATTTAATATTACATTATAATAAATAATTTTATTCATATTAGTGTAAAGGAGTATTGTGCAATGGCTAAAAAAAGTGGTAAACGAGCAAATGGTGAAGGTGGAATTACCCAACTGAAAGATGGTACTTGGCAGGGAGAAATCATTATAAAACGTGATGAATTGACTGGAAAATATAAAAAAAAAATACATATATGGTAAAACTAAATCTGAGGTTGCAGAAAAAATGAATAGTATGAAACATGAAATTAACACAGGAACTTTTGTTGATGCAAATAAAACAAATTTAACTGATTGGTTTGATAAATGGCTAAACACTTATGCAAAATTAGCTGTAAGAAAAACAACTTGGGAAAGTTACAAAACACAGGTAGAACAGCATATTAAGCCAAGAATAGGAAATATTAAATTAACAAGTTTAAATACAGGCCATTTACAAAAACTTTACAACGATTTACTAATAAACGGTAGAGTAGATGGCAAAGGAGGCTTATCTCCTCGAACTGTAAGATATACGCATATGATTATTCATTCGGCATTAGAACAGGCAATAAAGGAACATATTATTAGAATTAACCCTTCTGATGCTGTAAGATTACCGAGAGATATAAAGAAAGAAATGCAAACTCTTGATACAGATAATATAAAAATGTTTATGAATACTGCCAAGCAAACAAGATATTATTCAGCTTATATGCTAGAACTAACATCAGGTTTACGCAGAGGCGAACTTTTAGGGCTACGTTGGAAAGATATTGATTTAGTAAATGGAACTATTCAAGTAGTGCAACAGCTTATAAGAACAAGAAATGGACTTGAGTTTTCTGAACCTAAGACAAAAATTTCAAGGAGAACTATAAATATTCCTGAAAATACTGTAAAAACACTAAAAACACTAAAAACACATAAAATTAAGCAAGCAGAAGAAAAATTGAAAGCTGGTGGAATATATCAAAATAATGACTTGGTTTTCTGTACTGAAATAGGAAAGCCTATTGATCCTAAAAATTTCGTTAGAAGTTTTCAATCAACACTAGAAAAAGCAGGTCTAGATAAAATTCGATTTCATGATATGCGGCATACATTTTCTGTATTATCATTGCAAGCAGGAGTTTCAATAAAAGCAATACAAGAAGCTCTTGGACATCATACTCCTGCTTTTACTATGGAAGTTTACGGGCATGTTAATAAACAAATGAAACAAGAAGCTTCTGAAAAAATAGGTAAAATAGTCGCTCGATGTATTTAATATAACCATAGTATTTAATTTAAACATAAAAAACCGGTACAGATTTTAATAATGTACCGATTTTTTTATACTTAAATTTTCGGTTTCTGTAAATATTTCTGTAAATTGTATCTAAGAAAAATATTTAAATCGTAGAAACCTTGATATTCTAAGTCGGAGTGACCTGACTTGAACAGGCGACCTCTTGCACCCCAAAGATGCATTCATATACCGGAAATATACTAACCGTAAGGGTTTTGAAGTGGTAAAAAGTGATTTGACAACAATTTGACAACAATGAATCCAGTTTAATATATGCCATAATATGGGAATGTTTTAGATCTGGTTTTATTACCTCAGAAATGAGAGGGCACTTCATAGTCACAAGGTAATTTTTTTGTTTTAATCCTTATTAGAGTACTTATTTAGGATCGATATTACTAACATACAAAATTCTATCAATTTGGATATTGCTTTAAATTGTTGACTTATACCCTCTATTGTATGAACTTCGCTTAATTAAAGTCCCAAGGTTCCTCAGACCCCTTCCATAGGACCATTATCAATTCAGCAAGCAACTCTAGATATACTCTGGATTATTCCCAATTTATCCAATATATATTTTATATGAAATACCATTCTTATTTATAATTCATTTGAACAAACACATTTTTTCAGTAGTCCACTTGCACTGTTTTGCGTACCATTCAAACAATTAATATCTCCAAACACAAAAAAGTTATCCTTGGCTCGGGAGACAGCAACATTCATCAAGCTCTTGTTTTTATCAATAAAAAAGCATCCGTCTTGCTTTCCATAGACTGTAGATAATATAATAATTTTTCTTTCTGCTCCTTGAAAAGTATGTATTTGTTCCCAACACTTATATTCGAATAATTGGTTGGCATCTGTCTCTTCAGTTCCGCCTCAATGCATTTAACCTGTGCCTTAAACGGTGTAATAACACCAATCAGGATTTCTTCTGCATCTTTAGGATATGCATTTACAATGAGTTTAAAATTGTTTTTCAACCATTCTACAATCTGTTCCGCTTCAAACCTATTTAATCTGCTGTTGCCTTTCCTGCTTGAATACTCCATATCAATTTGCTTAAAACCCATTTGTGGCCATTGTTTAATTGCAAGATCCTTATCTTTTTTACCTTCTCCCCTCATCGGCTGAAGGTTTTCTTTGTATATAAGTTTATTGCAGTAATCGATTATTTCATCATAGCAGCGACGATGCTCACTTAGGAACAAACCTTTTTGATCAAATTTTTCATATTTACAGCACTTAGCAGCAACTTTCATTACACTAGAACAAGAACTGTTTAACCCAATCTGTTTCAATAATTCAAATTCATCCTGGGATTGTATTACCCCATTAGACATTGCCAGCGTTTTATCAAGTGCTGGATTAACGCTCCATACAGGCTCTATCTGATAAACATCGCCAACAACTATAGACCTTTTAGCAAGAGAAAATGCACCTGCCGCAATTTCTGGAGAAACTTGTCCCGCTTCATCTACAATGAGTAGATCAATGTAATTATATAGAAAAATGTTTTTTTGCTCTTCGAATGCTAGGAACTGTCTAGGCAGCATGTAAAATGTCATGACTAAGCAAGGAGTAATCATACTGAGCCTGTTATAAAACTTGTTCAAAACATTTTTATAGTTAGTACCCTTCTGTTTTTCAGATAATTCGTCCTCTCCACTGGCCCATCTGCACTCAAAATAATGCACCGCTAACCAAAACTCCACATACCTGTGCTTTTTATCAACCAATCCGTTTATATAGTCTAATTCAAGCTTGTACTTTTCATCCTTTTCTCCATGTAATTCAATGTTGTGTTGCTTTAATCGCTCTAATTCATTGTCATACTGGCTTTTTATTTTTCCAATCACAGATTTTTTCTTTTTAAGGTCAAAAAGTGTTTTATTACACTCGGTATACAACTGACTATATTTTTCTTTAATTTCATCAAAGCTCATATATTCATTTAAAAAGTTCTGCTCTTCATCGTTTACAAATAACCTAAATTCTGTTTGTATTTTTCTTGAAAAGCTCTTTATAAATTTCAACAACTTAGAAAAATGGAATCCTTTTATAGCAGCTTTCCCAATCACTAATTCTTTGCCGAATGTTAGATATCTCTATTTCTTTTTCTTCAATTTGCAAAACCAAATTTCCCAGACATTTGTCAATCGTTTCACCATTCAAATCACATTCAGAAGCTTCCTGGGCTAATAAAAG
>CAVYEU010000065.1:0-15702 GCA_963767415.1 uncultured Eubacteriales bacterium | reverse complement strand
TACCAATAACTAGTACTAGGCTAATAATCCTTTTTTTCATATAATCAATACCTCGTATATAAATTGGCCACTCCGTATAGTTTATTATTATATTACATATGAATATCTCTTATAGATAATTCTCCAAAATTTGCTAAAATCCTTTTTTATTGTAAATATTTTTTGAATTGTCTTATTTGTAAAAGTAAATTCCACCCCAAAGGTTAAAAAGGGTGGAATTTAATCTTGCAAAAAAATGGTTTCTTTATCACCGTTTATTTTTCGTGCCCAAAAACAAGTAGGAATATAAGGGACATTTCTTAATTATTGATAAACTATATTACTTTTGATATAATAATTTAGGAAGAAAATGGCACACCGTCCAAAAAGAATATGTAGAATAAAGGAGTGTGAGGAATATGCCAAGAATAGCGCGGGTTAAGAATCCGGAATATATCTATCATATAACTTGCCGAAGTATAAGTGAAATAGACCTTTTTAGAGATACTTCTGATAAAAATTATTATCTTGATTTGATTAAAAAGTATAAAGAGAAATATAACTGCAAAATATATGCTTATTGCATAATGGATACACATGTACATATACATATTGATCCACAAGGATTTGATATATCTAAATTTATGCACTGTCTCAATGTTGCCTATGTAATCTATTATAACCGCAAATATAAGCGACATGGGCATTTGTTCCAAGATAGGTTTAATAGCCGTATTGTTAGTAGTGACAGCTATAATTTAGCCGTCTCTGCATATATTCATAATAATCCAAAAGATATTTCAGCTTATGAAAAAAATCCTCAAGACTATCCCTTCTCATCAATGAGCATATATATGGGAACTTGTGAAGATTATCGAAAACTAGTTGATACAGATTTCATTCTGGGATTATTTAATCTTAAAGATAAAGAGGTTACGATTAAGAAATATACTGAATTTGTACTAAAATATTTGGAGATGGATAATACAAAAACTATAATGAACTGCATTGAACAGAATAAAAATAACATTACTCGAAATGAAAGAAAAGTTATTATGCGAAATGCAGATTCCAAAAATATATTAGAATTGATAAAAGAACAGTTAGATATAGCTCAAGATGAATTTATTCATCTGAAAAATATGAGAGGCTTAGGAGATGCCAGAGCATTTTATGCATTTATAGAGAATTCGCTATGCGCAAGAAGTTATAAAGAAATCTGTAAAATTATTGGGAATATGTCATTACCAGGTATAGCAAAACTTTGCAGCAAAGGTAGCAAGCTATTTATGCATAATAGTAAGTATAGGGATTTGTTTAGTGATATCGTGGCATTGAGTAAATAATAGTAAGTTTAAATTATAAGTAAGCTTACATAAAAAATCAGATTAACATAATTGGGTTATTTTTACATAAAAATATATGGCGAATAAATAAACATCTTTACTATGAAGGATTATCTATATAATCCTTCATAGTAAAGATGTTTATTTATCTTAAGAATTAATTATTCTGGTTCTATCACTTTAGAAATATCACGTATTATTAATTAATATTAATGCATAAATAAATGTTTAATTGATTTTAATGATAATATTAGTACTATAAGTAAAGACACGTCCCTTAACGTCCCCGATGGAATAACAGTTGCATCTGCTTTGGTCTTTTTAGCTGAAAAGCTTCAATATCCTGAGTTTTGATGTTATTCATATATGCAGGCCGTCAGCGCCTGCTTTTTTTATTTTGATGGAATTTTAAATTGAATTTTCGCCGGCATTATTGTGCTTTTGGAATTTTATTCTGCAGTTTTTACGCTATTGAACAGAATTTTATTTTGCTGTTTGATCCGATTGTAAAGTGCCGTTCTACAGCTTTTCTCCTTCTATCAACTTTCTTGACGATAGCAAATCATGTTCTGCCTTCAAAAACCATTCCTCATGCGACTTCATATAATTTTACTCCTTCATTCTTTATTTTTATAAAAAAGAGTTGACGGTTCTTTAGCTGATTTTTCAAATTCTTCTACAGTATATACAAGTATATCCATTGATCCTCTTAAATCTCTTAATGCTACATATGCTGGTTTCATTCTTTTATATGGTTTCTCTTTTGATTCTCTAACAATAATTAATATATCTAAATCACTATTATCGTTTGGTTCTCCCCATGCATAAGAACCAAAAAGGTACACACAAACGGATTATATATTGGGATTAATCTTTGTATTATAAGAGATATTAGATCTTTTTTGTTCATTTACAAAATCCAGCCTTTCTTAATTATCTTCATAAAACTATATTTATTAAATCTATTTTTATTATGTTCAGTATTTAACTTGATTTGTCTATATTTTTTCAACTTTAATATTAATTTTTACATTTTACCATACATTTTGTAATTTTTCATTATAAAATATGGACAATTTCAAAGGGCAATATAATAAAGTTTGCTGTCACCAAAAAATAGTATTATTACTAATGCAATATGTACTAGAAGTAGCTAAAACTTCAAATTCACATGAATTTATCATTAAGTTAAAAGATGGATATAATACAAAAATTGGCCAAAATGGGTGTAAGCTATCCGGTAGTCAGAGGCAGCGAATAGCTATTGCAAGAGCATTACTTAAAAAATCAGATATTATAGTTTTAGATGAAGTTACATCATCGTTAGATCCTGAAAACGAAAATTTGATTAAAAAAACTATCGAAAATTCATTACGCGATTATACCGTAATTATAATTGCACATAAATTATCTACAATAGAAAATGCTGATAAAATATATGAATTAGACAAAGGGTCAATTAAAATTATATAGAGACAGGGATGGATGATAAAATTAAAGTCCTTATGATTTACCGTCCGAAACATTATATATGCCACTATTGTTATTTTTTTTATCCATAAATATTTGAATTTTTATTATAGTGTTTGCATCTGTTCGGCTTGCAAAAATATTTAATTTAAAATGCTTTACTGCTTCACTAAAAAAAGTATTTATTATTTCAACTTTTTCGTCAATTGCCTTAAAGTTTTTATCATGAGAAATATTAGTTTGTGATACAAGCATTAATAATTCAAATACCACGTTGTTTGAATTATTAGATTTATACTCACACATAAACTTTATGTAATAGTCTAATTTCTCATTTATAAAATACTCTTCAATAGTTTGTAAAAGAATCAAAACAACTTCAGACTTTATATTAATATTATTTATTTCAGCATTATAATTAAAAACTATTTTTATTCTCTCATTTTTATTTTTTAAACCATATATATATTGCTCAAGAAGTTCTTTAAAATTAATATCTTTATAATCTAACATAGCCACACTAATAATACTAACAAATTGTTGTTCAATTAATTTTATATGGGCCTTAATATCATTAACTGTGTTCTTTTTTTCAAGCAAAGCTGTTATGTACGTAAAAGCACAAATTCCCAAATCTTTGATAATTTGAATATTGCTTCTAGAAGAAGTAGCTACATCTTCAATATTTTTCAATATATTTACATACGCTTCATTTTTTTGTGCCAAAGATTTTTTGAGTTCCTCACTTTGTTCCATAACTCTATAATATTCGAGTGCTTGATTTATAACTACTTTAAATTCATCTTCGAGCTTCCATGGTTTTGTAATAAATTTAAATATATCTGCTTGATTTATTGCGACAAGCACTTGTTGTAATTGAGTATACCCAGACAACACAACTCTTACAGTTTTAGGATATTTTGCTTTTACTTCTTTAAGCAGTGCTATACCATCCATACCAGGCATTCTCATATCAGACACAATTACACATATATGTTGATTACTCATTACTTCAAGTGCTTTTTCCCCACTTGAGGCAAAAAAACATTTATAATCTTCATCCATAAGTCCTCTTTTTAAAGAATTTAAAACATTTTCTTCATCATCCACAAAAAGAACAGTTTCCATGGCTTATATTCACTCCCTATCCCTATACTTTTATGGCGATTCAAAATCTTTATACAGTTTTTCTTCAAAAGTTTCTTTATTTATACCAAGCAAATCAAAAGTTTCTTCATGAAAATAAATATTAGATTTCAAACCAAGCAAAATCGATGCATATATTTCCCCTATATGTACAGCATAAAGAAGTTCCTTGTTGATTATATTGGGGTTTAAAGGATCATGGTGATATAGTGCCGATTCCACTATAGGAAATGGGATGTCCCACCACATAAGTAAATATCCTCCTGCCTCTTGATGACTCGCTCCAAAAGTATCTTTTTCTAAGTCTACAATACATTTTTTGTTATTTTCCGCATTTCTTCTGCATTTTACATACTCTTCCTTAAAAATAGATAGGAAAAAAATAACTCCTATATTATGAAGAAGTCCAGCAGCCATGCAAGTTTCGTGAAGTTTTTTATTTAAGAAAACTTCGTAAATAAAAAATAAAACTTTACTTGAAATGTAAGAGTGTTCCCATAAATGGGAAGTAAATGTTTTAGGTAATTTCAATAAGTCCATAGAATCAATAATAGATGTAGATAAAATAATATTTCGAACATTTGTTAATCCTAAATATGATACCGCTTGTTTTACTGACCCTGTTTTTACACCGTAAAATGCTGAATTAACAATGTGCAATAATCTTGACGTAATTGACAAATCTTGTTCTATAAGTTTTGATATACTTGCTATATCATAATCACTATCAATACAAGTTAAAATTTCTTGATAATTTGATTGTTTTGTCGGAAGCCCCTCAACTTTGTTTACAATAGACAATAAGCTGTTACTTTTTAGTAGTTTATCGGTGTTAAATATTTGGTTTACAAGTGCAATTAGTTTTTCATTTTCCCATGGCTTAAAGACATATAATTTCGCTACATTCTGCACAAGAGCTTTTAACACTACACTTTCATCTGAATATCCACTCAAAATAATTCTCAATACTTCAGGATATTTTCTCTTTACTTCTGAAAGAAATTCATACCCATCCATATTGGGCATACGCATATCGCTTATTATCAGATCTATACGTTCGGTCTTTAAAAACTCTAATGCTTGTATACCGCTTTCGCATGTAAAAATCTGATGTTCAGTTTCTATGAATGTTCTTTTAAGTGCTTTAAGAACATTTACTTCATCGTCAACAATAAGTATTTTTTTACACATTAGCTGTATACGCTCCTCGTCCTTAGGCTTTTTTGTTTAATGGCAAACATATTTTAAAGGTAGTTCCTTTTCCAACTTCACTATATACATTAATAGATCCAGAATGTTTATTTTCTATAATATTATGTACAATACTAAGACCAAGGCCTGTACCAATACCAGCAGGTTTTGTCGTAAAGAAAGGTTCAAAAATATGTGATAAATTTTCTTCTTTTATCCCTATTCCATCATCACTTATCTCGCAATAAACATAGTCATTTTTATGATAAGTATGAATAGAAATAGTTCCATTCCCACCTTTTTCTCTAATTGCATGTGACGCATTGACAATTATATTAAGCAAAACTTGGTTTATTTCAGCATCAATAGCCATAATATATGGCACATCTTCCAAATTTTCATTAATTTTTGCATAGTATTTTATCTCATTATTAGCTATCGTAAGGGTATCTCTGATTCCATTATTTATATTATACTCAACAAATTCATGTTCATCAGACCTTCTTGAAAAAATAAGAAGGCTTTTTACTATTTTTTCTATCCTCAACAGACCCTTCATTGATTCTCCTATTATATCTTCAAGATCATCATAAATAAACGAAAGTTTATTTTTACTAATATATTCTTTTACTCTTATTAAATCTAAATCCGAAGAGCATTCAATTATATCTTCAATTAATTTATAAAACCCTTTTAATTTTACTGTGTATTTTTTTAATGTTTCCATGTTGCTTTGGATATATCCTAACGGATTATTTATCTCATGAGCGATACCAGCAGACAACTGACCAATTTCAGCCATTTTTTCTTGTTGAACAAGCTGCGCTTGAAGCATATTAATTTTATTAATACTCTGAGCATTTTCCTCTAACAATTTGTCAACTTCATTCATAGAACTACACCTCACCTCTTAGATATTATTGGAATTGTTACAATAAACTTAGTCCCTACCCCTTTTGTACTTTCAACCAAAATACTTCCTTTGTGTTTTTTAACGACAATATCATATGATAAACTAAGTCCAAGTCCGGTTCCTTCACCAACAGGCTTAGTAGTATAAAAAGGTTCAAATATTTTATTGATTTTATCGCTATCTATTCCAATACCACTATCTTGAATTTCAAAAACTATATTATTTCCCAACTGGTATGTTTTGATATAAATTTCGTTTTGTTTGATATTATCATTTTTCATCCTTATTGCATATGTTGCATTGAGTAGAAGATTTAAAAGTACCTGATTCATTTCTCCAGCCAAAGCTAAAGTAGTAGGAATATTTCCATATTCAGCACAAATCTTTGAGCAGCTTTCTATTTCATTTTTAGCAATAGCCAATACTGTTTTTATTGCTTCATTCAGGTTATATTCTACAAGATCCTCCAAATAGTCAATATGAGAAAACGATCTTAGTGCAGTTACTATATTTTTCACTCTATCCAAGCCATTTTGGGTGTCACTCATAAGTTCAGTTATATCTTCCAATAAATATGGTATACGGTTCTTTTCTTCATATTCGCTTATATTTTGAATGAGACTTTCAATATTTTGTAAAGATTGATTAGTTGTCAAAGTACTATAAAGTTTTATAAGTTCCTTAAATTTAGTCACGTATTTTTTTAATAAATCAGTATTACTAATTACAAAACCTAATGGGTTGTTTATTTCATGAGCTACACCTGCAGCAAGCTGACCTATGCTGGACATCTTTTCCTTTTGTATTAATTGCATCTGAGTTTCATGTAACTTTGAAATAGTTTCATTAAGTTCTAAATTTTTGTTTGTAATTATCTCATTTGCCTTCTCTGCCTCTTCTTTTGCTCTTATTAATTTTTCTTCTGCTTGTCTCTTCTTTTCTATATTTTCACCAGAAAAAATAATTACAACTAAAAATACAATAAAAATTATAACCCTAACATTAAAAGCTACTTTTTTCTCATCGTCAAGCAATCCTTGTAAATCTTCAATATAAACACCTGTTCCCACAACCCATTGCCATTTATCAAAAGCAAGCACATATGACCTTTTTAACTTATCTTTAGTCAGCTTACCATCTGATGTAGGTCTGGGCCATTCATATGTTAAGTACCCTCCATTAGGATCTGATTTTGCAATTTTTATAAATTCAACAAAAATTAAATTATTATCTGGATCAGTATACTTTGACAAATCAGTTCCATCCAGTTGAGGTTCTGTAGGATGCATTATCATTTTTGGAGAATAATCGTTTATCCAAAAATATCCAATACCATTATTGTAACGGGTAATTTTTATAAGACCTTTTGATTTTTCTTTAGCTTCTTCTTCTGAAAGAAGACCTTTTAATTGGAGAGAATAATAGTATTCAATAATACTCATTTGAGATTCAACCAGAGACTGCAATTTATAATTTGCTTGTTCTTCAATAGTTAAATTAAAATTATAAATTATATACTCTGAAACAATAACAAAAATAGAAAATATTATAACCGAAAGTAAAATGATTTTTTTATTTAATTTAAAATGCTTAAAAGAATAAATTCTCATAGTTTCTCTCCAAAATTTTGTAAATTTAAATGAACTATTAGTACAATTATTCTACGAAAAATACAAAAATCCTCTATATTTCAAATTTACTTTTACAAAAATATAAACTATCCAAAGCATAAAAAAAATTATTTGCAGCTTTGTATCTATATGGTATAATTATGGCATAATTTTAAAAATCAAGTCATAATTAAAGAATAAAATAAAATTTCATTCTTTAATTATGACTAATATATTACTTGAGGCGTAAAATTATGAAAATCGGTATTATTACAAATGCACTTAAAGATAAGAACCTCATTTATACGAATATTATTACAAAACATGTCCTAAATAACGGTGGTACACCCTTAATAACTTTAATTGGTCAATCTGATATTGTCCTTGATGATATATTTTTATCAACAGAAGAGGAAATCATTAAAAAATCTGACATAATCATTTGTATGGGAGGCGATGGTACTTTTCTACATATTTCCAAGGAAGCAAGCAAATACAATAAACCTATTTTAGGAGTTAATTTAGGAAGTTTAGGATTTCTTGCTGAAGTTGATAAGGATGATCTAGAAAATACTGTCATCAATTTGTTTAAAAACAACTATGTAATAGATGAAAGAATAATGTTAGATATACAAATTTTTAGGGATAACAAACTTATTGGATCTGATATAGCCTTAAATGATGCTGTTATTTCAAGAGGAGCTCTATCTAGAATACTTCATCTGGATGTTTCTATAAATGATACCTATATAGATAATTTCCCTGGAGATGGCTTAATAATATCTAGCCCTACAGGTTCTACTGGTTATTCAATGTCAGCCGGGGGACCAATAGTAGAACCTGATATAGACATTATTATTGTTACTCCTATTTGTCCTCACAATCTGTATTCTAGATCATTTATAACAACTGGAGAAAAATCTATAAAAATAAGTATTGAGGAAAATTATTGCCACAGTGCAATACTTACTGTTGATGGACAAAAGGGTTATGAGCTTTGCGGTAGCGATATAATTAAAATTAAAAAATCTTTTGAAAAAGTAAAAATAATTAGGTTACATCAAATTAACTTTTTTAATGTACTTAGAACAAAAATATATAACAGAAAAGAGAGTGTAAGAAAAAATGAAATATAAAAGACATTCAAAAATACTTGAAATTATTCAAAAGCATGAAGTCGAAACCCAACAAGAAATCGGTCAACAGCTAAAACAAATTGGGTTTGAAGCTACTCAAGCAACTATATCAAGAGATATAAAAGAGCTAAGGTTAATAAAGATAATGGTTGGTAGCGGCAGATATAAATACGCACCATTTACACGTGATGACGAAAATGGCATGTATAATAAACTGATTAGTATTTTTAATCAAGCATTTGTATCATGTAATAATGCTAATAACCTTATAATCTTAAAAACACTACCAAATATGGCACAAGCAGCTGCATCAGCAATTGATGCCTTAAAAGCTCCAGAAATTCTAGGCTCAATTGCAGGAAATGATACAGTTATGGTTATATGTAAAAATGAGAATTGTGCTTCCAAATTAGTCAGTAGAATTAATAAATCAAAATTATGATCTTTACGGGGTATACATGCTAACTAATCTAGAAATTAATAATATTGCAATAATCGATAAAATTAATCTTGAACTGGGATTCGGACTAAATATTTTAACAGGAGAGACCGGTGCTGGAAAATCTATCGTGATTGACTCGATTAATGCTATTTTAGGTGAAAGACTAACAAAAGATTTAATTAGATCGGGGAAAGAGAAAGCTTCAGTACAAGCAATCTTTGATGTTGATAATGATAGATTAAAGGATATCTTTGAAGAATTAGATATTGAGCATCAGGTTGATAATACCTTGATAATTTCTAGAGAATTTACTGTATCAAGCAAAAATATTTGTAGAGTAAATAACAAAATGGTAACAGTTTCTGTATTAAAAAAAATCGGCGAAAGACTCATTGATATTCATGGGCAAAATGACAATCAGTCTCTTTTGAGAACAGAAAACCATATTGATCTATTAGACCTATTTGGAGGAGAAGAGATCAGTAAACTAAAAAAAATATATTTACAAAATCTAAATAAATTTAGAAATTTAAAGCTTAGATTAAAAGAACTGTCTGGTGATAATAACGAAAGAGAGAGAAAAATTGATCTTCTTAGGTACAAGATAAATGAAATACACAAGGCGAAATTAAATATAGGTGAAGATGAGTTACAAGAAAAACAAAAAACTACACTTCTAAATTCGGAAAAAATTATCAGTTCTTTAAACGCTGCATATGGACTTACGTTTTCAGGCAGAAACGCAAATAACTCAGCATTTGATAATATAAACGAAGCAATAAAGGAAATCAGTTTCATAGCAAAGCTCGATCCTTGTTATGAAGAGTTGAGTAAAAAATTAGAAGAGGTGTCTTTCCAGCTAGAAGATGTAACTGATCAAATTCGTATAAAAAAAGATGAATCTGAGTCTAATCCAAAAATGCTTGAAGATATTGAGGAAAGACTTGATCAAATCTATAAACTAAAAAAGAAATACGGCAAGTCTATTGAAGATATTCAAAAATACTGTGCTGCTATCGAAATTGAGCTTGATAACATAATAAAGTCTGAGAGATCTATAAATTCGCTAAAAGAAAAGATAGAGTTACTTGATCAAGAATTGTATGAAGTTAGCAATAAGCTGAATATATTAAGAGCTGCATCTGCTTGCTCTTTAGAAGACAAGATTAGTAATGAGCTAGAAGACTTGGAAATGAAAAAAACTAAGTTCAAAGTAAATATCATTTTTGACGAATCAAAATGTGAAAACGCTGAAAGGAAATACTCAAATTCAGGACTTGATAAAGTTGAGTTTTTGATATCAACAAATCCAGGTGAGCCATTAAAGCCATTATCAAAAATTGTATCAGGTGGTGAAATGTCTAGAGTAATGCTTGCCATCAAGACAATTTTAGCAAATGTTGACAGTATACCAACCCTAATATTCGATGAAATTACACCGGAATAAGTGGAAAAGCAGCTCAAAAAGTAGCTGAAAAATTATCACTTATATCCCGCAATCACCAATCAATTTGTGTCACGCATCTTGCTCAAATAGCATCTATGGCTGACCATCATTATTTAATTGAAAAAACATCGACATCAGATAATACAAATACACAAATAAAAAAACTTACATATGATGAGACAAAAAAAGAAGTAGCACGAATTCTAGATGGAATGCAAGCTTCAGAAACTTCGCTCCTTCATGCCGAAGAAATGATAAGTCATGCAAATTCATTTAAATCTATAAAAGAGTAAAAAAATAAAAAAGAGGGATTTTAGCCCCCCCTTTTTCTACCGAATGCCTTTATAGTCTCCATTGTAATCTTATTCTCCTTTGCATATTTACGGCAGTCATCAATTACACGCAAAATTTCGCTTAAAAGTTCGTTATCAAGAACTTCGGGAAAAACAAATATGATCTTTCTGGATTTAATATCCTTTTCTAATATTTCAACCTTTCCATACCGCGCTCCTTTAAAATTAGCCAATCTATTTATTTCACTAATCATCTCATTCTTTAATTGATTAGGATTTTTATATGTCTTATCCTCAAGATCTATACTTCTTATTTTGGCAATATCTCCGTTGTTATTCTGAGCAATGACTGGAAATTTATCTGGAAGATTTCGACCTAGTTTCTCTTGAATAATTTTCCCTCTTTGAAAATCACTTAAATCCCATATCGATCCATTTGGATCAATATTTGGATCAGCTCCACTCCCCTCTTCCGATTCTTCAGGGTTTTCTCCCCCAAGCCATGCTCTTACTAAAACATTTTGCTTAATATTAATATTTGATAAAAAATTTATAGGTAAGGGAATCTTTAACTTGTACTTTACCACTATTTTTACATTATCTCCATCATTAAGTAACCTAGAATCACTAAAATCAAGTCCCTCTACACCATTTACAACACCTAAATATTTTAATTTTTTATTTATATCAAGATCACCTTCTTTTAGGTTCTTCATAACAAACATTTTTATCAAAGGTAATGAAACAACATTTAGCATATCAATGCTAATAGTCTTATCCCCTAATGTTTTAAAGAGGTCAAGCGCTTCATTATTGATGCTGCCTTTCATTAAGTCAGTACTTTTGTTTGAAAACAACTTCAATCCATTCATGAATTCTTCAATATTGTTATTGAAAACATCCGCAATTTTCTCTCCAATTCTGTTTGATGCTTGATCTATACCACATCCGACATATACGTATGAGTACATCCCAATTTCGTTTGCAGCTTCAGTTATAGCATGTTGCATGGTTTGCTCAACGTAAAGTATTCTAATAAATAAGATTATGCTAAGTATTACACAGATAAAAATAGGCAATGCAATTGAAGCCTCAACTGTTAGTGAACCACTCTTTTTAAATACTTTATTTGTTTTATATCTATTAGGACTTCTTTTAGGTCTCATCGAATAATAACCTCCTAAAACCACCTCAATAGCCCTTATAAACTAACATATCAAGTTTGTACCGCGATCCAGCCATAGTAAGCTTTTCTTTTGGTGCAAATAGCTTTGTTAAGAATAAATATTTTATAGAGAATAAAGAAGTAACCCGTAAATATGTATTACACTCTAATAATTTAAAATCGTCGTTTTTTGTGCTTTTTCTGATATTTAATTCTATCAAATCTTGAATTCTGCTAATCTTTTTATCACTATTCTGAGTTAAAAGGAGAATCCTCAAATAATCCTGATATGACAAAGTTATAAGCCCCCCCTTAAAATCAATAGTTGAGACAGCTCCTTTTTTTGATAAACTGGTTTTCTCGCTTAATAAATCAATCTTATTATTGATTTGTGATTTAATACTGGAAGCGGTTTTATTTGCAAAACCGTTAATTTTATCCATTATTGATTTATCCGTTTTTATTAAATTTTTAATTCTAGTTTTTTCATCGTTAACCTCTTGCATAAACTCCTTAATAAACTTATCAATGGGCTCTGTTGCCGATGCTTTTACTCCATTTAGAAACTCTGATTTAAGCTTAACAAATTGCGTATTAAATTTATCAATAACTTTATTGTATATATCTTTTTGGATTTCATTCATCGTTTCATCTTCATAGGGTGTAATAACAAAATCTGTCCGATTTGAAATATCTTCACTTATATTTTGAACCAAACCATTCTTATAATTGTCCGCATCTGCAATTAATTTATCAATGGGTATAAAAGCTTTATCGATGGTCTGTTCAATCTTTTCGTCAAAAATTGCCACGATATTACTAGCTTCATAAACATAACGGTCTTTTAAACTATCAATTGTGTTATTTGCAACTTCTCTCGTCTTATTGTAAACAATATCTTTTAGGCAATCATTAAGACCTCCACCTCCTAATATCCATGTTTGAGAGGTCTTAAATAACGGCATTTCCCTACCCTGAATCAGATATTTTACATCAAGTACAGATTCGGCCATGGCCCACGCTAGAATTATAGCAGTATGTACAAGAGGTACTCCAAACCCAGAAAAGCCCGCAATTTCTGTTGCTGCAGCAAGGGCTTGTGCATTTTTTGTGCGATCTACGTATAAATACATGGTGTTTAATGCAAACCTTATTAGTAATATCTGTGTCTTAATACTTTCAACGCTCTTTATCTCATCGGAATTACCAGTTAGGACATACTCTGTTTCTGCTTTATTAAAAAAGACATCAAGATCTTTTTTGGGTCTACCTCTTAAATCAGTTTCTTTTTCATATAAGCTATTTTTAAACATTCCTAGAACATATTCATCGACAAATAGTTCATCTCTAGAGTTCTCCAAATTTATGCTCAAAACATCTAGTAATTTTCCTATCAAAGGCAAATTATTTTCCTTTTCTTTCAAATCTAATTCTGTAGAAATTATTTGTTTGAGATTTGAATGTATTATGTTTGATGTATTGTTAGTATATAGTTCTTTTAACATATACGTTTTGTCTTCTTCATCGAAATTTGGATTTTCATTTATTTCTTTATCTGCACTAGATGAAAGGGCTGGTTTTATATCCTTTTCAAATTTTTTTGCTTTATTTGCACTTTGTTCATCTAAAGTACTACTCTCTTTAGATTTTTGTAGCTCATCATCTATCATGTTATCTAATATATCTCTAGGATCTTTATCTTCTTCCTTTTGTATTTGAGACCTATTAAATCCTTCTATTTGGTTTATCTTTTTAAAATAGTTTTCGAAATAATAATCTCCATCCCCTACCCCGCTTTTAACCTGCTCTAAGATATTTTTATAAATCGGATACGATTTATTAATACGGCTGATATCTACAGTGTTAAATTGAATACTGTTATCTGAAACTATTTTGGCTGAAATATTCTGGGTTCGATTTGTAAAATCTTCCAGAAATTCATTTATAATTTTCTTGTTGTTTGATACTTTATCTTTTAAAAATTTCAATTGAATATGGCTGACATGCCGTTTCTTCACTTCTAAATCATCCTTTAAAACACTCGAAAATGAAGAGTTATCATCCTTTAATTCATTATTATTTATGTCATCTATCAAAGTCTCAATATCTTTGGAACTTCTTAGAATTTTATTAATTTCAACAGTTGGATCGATTTTTATATACCTTCCAAGCTTTTTTATGATTTCGTCTTTTATGCTGTTTGCATTGTGTGAATAAATTTTAATTGCTCCTTCAACTTCCTTAAATCTTTTCTCTTCTTCAGATTCAATTTTAACATTTGGGTCTTTTGAAATCACTACTTTCTTAGGAATGCTTTTTAGATAGTCTCTAAAATTTTCTAAAACTTGGATTTGAAATACAAAATCATATAATTTATCAATTTCATTCTTTAGCGTATTTATATCTTTAGGAAATCATTTAATTGAATTATTTTCTTTGCCAAATTGTCATTGTCTTTTTTTATTGAGTCTAACTTCTTGTCTACATCAACTTTCTGATTAAAAACAGTAATCTGCTTTCCTAATCCTTTAAAAGAATATAGTTTATCAATAAATCCTTCAATCCACACTGATGGTGCTCTATACTTCATATACTCAACTATCTGCGCTCGCAAAACCTGATTCTCAGCCAGACTATACATAGGAGTCGAATCAACATCTTCAACATTAAAACCATACATATCAAAAAACTTGCCATCCTTTTTAATATCAATGTCCAACCCATTGGTAACCGTATTGGTCAAATATTTTTCAATCTCATCATTTATTTTATCTGGATCATTTTTGGCCAAAGCAAATAAACCATACATATCCTTTAAAACCTTATTATACCCAGCTAAAGCAGAAGTTGAAGCACTTTCTAATGATTCTTTTGCAATGGACGACGCAGAATAAATTCTTGCGACATCAACTAAGACTCCAGATATAGCAATCATAACGCATAAGACTATACAAAGAAATACAGTTATTGCTCCTCTTACTGAACTTGTCTATGATTGTTCGTCAAAAAATCACATCCACATAGAATATTTTTTTCTTTGAAACCATTCAGACCCTGCTGCCTATAATAGCTATTCTTTAATCATGCCCTGTTAATTTTTCTATTTTTTGAAATATTTGCTCAATTGAAGAAGTAAGTTTACCACCATTCCTTTGATCAAGGTCTTTTAATGTATCCATTAAAAAATCAGTATTTCGGACAAACTCTACCTGATCTTTTAAAAAAGCCTTTGATTTTGCTGATATTGTAAAATCTTTACTAAGTCCAAAAATTTTCATTATATCACCAAGAGGAATATGATATTTTTTACTTATTGTTACACTCAACGACTTATTTATTATGTAATTGCTAAGATCAACTTTTATATCATAATCTTGACTGTTGTTTTGAAAAATCATGTTTCCTATAGAAACCTCAATATACTTTTCAACTTTCTCAATTTTTAGACCAGCTGTCTTCGGTGATTCATGTATTCTCCAATAAAGATCATTAAGGATTATCTGATCTAAAGAAACCTTATGGACAACCATATCTTTTTTGAGTGAGCCCCAAATATAAGATCCT
>CAVYEU010000064.1:0-45200 GCA_963767415.1 uncultured Eubacteriales bacterium | reverse complement strand
AGCACTACGGTGAATGGAAAGAATATTTAGATAAAACAAGAGAGTATGCTTTTACAGATAAAGATTTACCTAAGCTGGCAGTTTAAATTTAAGCTATATTAAATCAAGATGATAATTATAAACGTTAATTCAGCACCTTATTTTCTTATATTTTTTAATAAAATCACTAAAGTTCTAGTAAACATAAAATAAAAAATATTTGGAGGTGTTTTTATGATCATACAAACTGCAGAAAATTTAGATTTACTTGTAAAATTAGAAGAACAATTACAAAATCAAGAAATAATTTGTCCAAAATGCGGAAATAAAATGACAAGAATGGTAATTAAATCAGTAGAAGCTAGGGATGACCTTATAGTCGACCTATATTGTGGAGAATGTGAACAAATTCTGTCACGGAATTGTCCCATAGATTGTGATCATTGTCCGTTGCCAACTGAGAAACTCTTAGATAAATTAAGAAAAAAGGGATCTGGATGTCTTCTACGTTTAAGTATGAACCTGAAGATCCGGAAGACAAAATTTGGTTAAACAGTCTTTAGTTTAAGTCTTACAGTGTGACAGGGGACGGTTCCTTGTCACGATAATTTTTTGATTCTTTGAATTATCCCGCGGTCTATTCTTAGAGTATCTGCTATCTGCCTGATAGACAAATTTGATTTTTCTTTCAACTCGCAAATCATTTGATTCCTAACAGCCCTATTAGTAACATCATTTAATTCTTCCCTTTTTAGTCCTTTCTCTAATAAATAACTTTCTATAAACCTTTCAACATCTTTTCTATTTTTAAGAACCTTTTCTTCAAATGACTCATTATAATCAATAAATACATCTGAATCATTTTGCTGGCTAAATTCCTTGAATAACTCTTTTGCTTTATGTTTATTCATTGAAAATATACCCAGGATGCTACTTGTTTCTACAAAATCATCTGTTCGGCTATCATCTATATAATCAATATAACTGCTCCAGCGGTATTGAAATGGGAGATCTGCTATACCTGCCTTAACGGGGTTATTATGAATATACCTTGTCACTGCCAGTAAGTAACTATCATTTTCTATAGGCTCACTTTTGAATCTATCCTGAAAGAGATGTCCGATTCTTGAATATTTCTTGTTGAAGTAATACGCATAACTTGTCCCTATTCTTTTTATAATTCTTGATATTGTGTCTTCTCCCTGATTTATCAATAGATGTATGTGGTTATCCATCAAACAATAGGCATATATAAAAAACTTATTTTCATTTTTATCTTTATTTGCATGCTCATGTCTCATCAGACGTTTAAAAGTATTTATAAAGCTTTGTTTGTCCTCGTCATCCAAGAATAATTTTTTTCGTTCGTTTCCACGTAGCATTACATGGTATATGCCATTTTTACTTTGTGTTCTCACTTTTCTGGGCATAAAACAATCTTCCTCATTAGTTTATTTAAAAAGTTTATTTAAAAGTTTATTTAAAAAAATTGTACCATAGTTTGACGGGAGTGTCAAGGAACCGTCCCCTGACATTTAAGGAACCGTCCCCTGACATTTACCCCAGGAATTAGAATCTGTGTTCAGTATCGTTTAAGCAACGAATGCAAATGTGAAATCATAAATGTGTTTTCTTCATAAATAGCCTTTATTTCATAATCTTTAGAGAGAATTCGAGACCAATTAGCCCAAGCGAAAGTTCTCTCAACACGCCATCTCTTAGGTAAGATTTGCCATTCCTTTGGTTTTATTCTTTCCGAGACATCTACAACTTCTCCATATTTTACCTTTACAAACTCAACAAAGGTACCACGATAACCTGCATCTGCACAACATCCTACCACAGATGGATATTTTATTTTTGCAACTTGATAGACATGGCAACCGCTCATCGTGTCGTGAATATTAGCAGCATGAACCTTTATAACAAGCAGGTTCCCCATAATATCTGTCGCTATATGCCTTTTACGACCTTTTATTTTTTTTCCCTCCATCAATTCCGCGATTTTCGTTTTTGTTGGTTGTTTTGGAGCTTTGAGAATCTATCAAGCAATAACTCGGTTCTTCATTTCTACCTGCGTCAACACGCACTTTTGCTACTATTTTATCCATTGCTTTCTCCCAAATACCCTTTTGAACAGCACGCCTGTAAAACGACCAAACCGTATCGTGAGGCGGGAAATCGTGCGGAAGTAGCCTCCATTGGCACCCTGTTTTTGTTCGATAGAGAACGGCGTTCACAAGTTCTCTTTTGTCGTGCTGTTGCAAGTTTTTGCCTCTATTAACAATAAAGAATTCCTTGATTAATAACCATTGGCTGTCTGTTAAATCACTTGAATACCTCATAACTCCCTCCGATATACTATTTACACAATACATCGGAAAATTTTAAGAAAACTTTACAACTGAACACAGATTCTTATATTTTTATGTCTTTATTTTATTATTATTTTTTTTATGATAATGCCTAATAACAAAAAAACTTATAATAAGAAACCAAATTATATCTAATATCCATTCCTTGTGGTAAGTAACTGCAAAAAATTTAAGTGCACTGCATAATATAATTATCAGAAATACTAATAAACCTCCAATTATTCCACCAGCTAAAGTCTTAAGAATAATTATTATTTTTCTTTTCATGTTTATTTTCCGAAGCCAATATCTATTGCTCTATTTGTAATTTTTTCTCCAACTGTAATTCCATCATCTATTGCTTTACCTAATGGAGTTTTATCAAATTTGCGTTCTAATTGAGTAATTTTATCTGTTACCTTAGCTATTTTCTGCCCTATATTTCCACCAAAACCAGAAGCACCAGCGATATATGAAGATGCTCCTCCAGAAAGACCACCAATAACTGTCTTTCTTGCAACATGACGTTCTAACATAGTAAATCCTACTTTTGCTCCTTTAAAAGCTAATTGTCCACCTTTGCCAATTCCTGTACCGATTAATGCAGCATTAGTTAGAGTGTTGTCCCTTAAATCATCTGCAACAAAATGAACAAATCTGTGTGCTAAATCTTGAACTTGACTTTTCATTTTTAACCGCCTCCTTTAAAAATATAATTTGTGATATAGTATTCAAAAGATCTATTTTTATAGTCTTAAATTACTAGATCTTTCTGAATTTTTAAATTTTTGATTATTTAAAGAACTATTATTAACCTTATTGCTGAGCTCAAATGAACCTAGACTCATAGTTCTTGGCAAGGTTGGTGTTTCCTCTTCTTCAACAGAGGAATCGAATAATCCAAATTTTTCGTGTAGTTCGTGTCGTGATAATGTTTGAATATCTTTATCATCATCTTTACCAGATAATAATAAACCAAAATCTCTATGCTTTAATTTTCTATTATGTTTTTTGTATAATAATATGTTTTCTTTTAATATTGCTCTTTGTTGTAATAATTCTTCTTTTTCTTTTTCTTTTTTAAAAACTAATTTTTCTATTAATATAATAGTGAAAATAAAAGGCAATGTTAAATAAATAGAAGAAAGACCAAAAACAACACCAGCTGGCATCCATACAATAAATGTTAAACATAAGTAAATTAAAAATTTCTTATTTCTTTCATCAGGTGTGTCTATTGGTAATCTATTGAATTGTATATAATCATTCTGATTAGTTTGCATATAATCCTCCTATTTTTGCTTTTTGTAAATCACATATATTTATTTTATTTTCAAATAAATGTTCTTTATTCATAATAGGTGCATGTGTTTTACAAACACATGGTTTTTGAGGAATAACAGAATATACAAATATGCCTGCTCCTATTGCTATACCAACTCCAGCTATTGCTGTAGCAACAGGTGGAGTTATTACTCCTGTTGTTACAGCAGGGATTATTATCCTAAAAGCACTATAAGCTTTATTATATGCCATGGTATAAGTTACTCCTTTTACTAAACCGTCTACAAAATTTTCCGTAGGGTCTTGTTCCTCACATGCTCCTTTTGATATTAAAAAATCGCATAATTCCCAGTTTTTTGATTCAAGAGTTATTCTATGTGCTGTGTAACCATCAGCATTAACATGGTTAACAAAATCTCTATCATATTTCCAAATGAATTCTTTTGCATTTTTATATGGAGATGATAAATTTCTAAGATGATATGAAATACTTATAAAATTCCAAAAAGAACCATAAATACTTTTTTCCCAAAATTGTTTTTCTATTGCCATTTTTGCAATTTCGTTATTATGATTAACAGCACAATAATGTAAAATAGTATTATTACTTGAATCAAAAGTATTTATAATTGCACCTGATTCCATCAATATTCTTGCTAATTCAATTCTATTTGGATTTACTGAGTTAGCTGTATAAAATACAGGTGGTATTCCTGCTATATCTTTAATATTTAAATTAGCTCTTTTTTCAATTAATATTTTAAGCATTTCAATAGAATCATTAACTATAGCATAATGAATTAATGCTCTTTTTTCAACATTATCTATAGTATTAACATTTGCTCCTTTATTAAGTATAAATTCAAGACCCTCTGAAAAATTCATTTTTGCACAATATATTACTGCCTCATCTAAATTATATTTTTGTTTAGTTGCTTTTAATGATTGTAAATCCTTGGTTTCTATAAATTGTTCAATATCTTTTAGTAGTGCCATAAAAAATCTCCTTTACATTATATATGTGTTATACTACATTTTAAATAAACCAAATCTAGCATGTAAGTCTATTTTTTCTGAATCTACTGAATCGTCACTATTATTACTATTTATTTTTGTTGGGAATTCTATTAATCCAAATCTTTTATGATTTGATATAGCAAAACCTTCTTGTAAGGGTGATAGCATTAAATCACTATTAATATTATCCGATAAAGATGTATGTATAATGCCATAACTAATGGGAGTTAACAAAGTATTTTCAAAACTTAAAGATGTACTAACTCCGCTACAAAAGTTTGATCTGGGTGTTATTTTAGGTATTGCTTGAGATATAATTCCTGGTACTGTAGGTAATACTGTATATGGAGTAGCAGAAAACCTCATAGATAGTGTTCTCGGAGCAATACAAAGGTTTGTTGGCGATATTTTCGAGATTGCACTAAATGCTTGTGTATTTGGTGGAGTTGGATCTGGTGGATTTATTGTTTCTTGTGGAGACGGGATTGGTGTGGGCGGATCTTTCGGTGATGATCCTGATAATAGTGCATTTATACAAATATAAGCACCAGCTGTAAACAAGCTAGTTATTATTTGTATAAGTGCATTATTTGCACCTTGTTCTATAAATGACGATTTATTATCCAAGGTTGATCCAAGGTCTGATAACAAAGCTTGAATTTTTAAAGGATTTTTACATTCAGATTCAAATGCATAATATAAAGGTGGATGTCCCAAAATATCTTTTGAATTAATATATTCTCTGCAATAGTGGTAGCATGCTCCATAGAATGAGTCTACAGGGTGTAATACATTTCCAAGATTCCATATATGTGTTAATGGATTAATAAAATTTCCAACTGATTTAAAAGCACTAGTTTGTTCATATTGTTTTTGTATTAATTTTTGTGCAATTACAGTATTACCTTTGCCTGCCACATAATGTAAAGGTGATCTTTTAAGTGAATCTAATATATTTACATTTGCATTTGAATTAATTAAATAAATAGCAATATCTTCATAATCCATAAGACACGCAATATGTAAGGCAGTACGACGAGCTTCACCCTGATAATTAATGTTAGTACTAACATTAATAAGTGCAATTACTCCTTCTAAAAAATCATTCTCAGCAGATAAATATAATGCTTCGTTTTTCTCAGATTGAATCATTGTTTTTAAACAATTATTTAAATCATTAATACTTTTAGCTTCAATTGCTTTCTTAAAGTTCATGTAAAACATTCTCTCCTTAGTATTTTTTGTTTTTTTGTTTAAAATTTAGAAGTAAATTATCGCAGTCATTAGGATTGTTATTTTTGTTCAAGTATTGATTTTGGTTAATTAACCCTACTTAAGGATATACATATCAAAATAAAAAGTCAATAATTTTTGTATAAAAAATACCAAAAAGGTTTAGAGGGGACGCGTCTTAACTATTGATAAGCATAATAAAGTTTATCAATAGTTAAGACGCGTCCCCTTCTGTATTCCTATAAATGGCAACATAGAAAGTGCTATTCAAATAATAGATTCTACAACAGATGATGATCACGGTAAAAATTTTGAAAAACTAGAAATAGCTTCTTGGGTTATTATAAATGGTAATATAAAAGGTGCTATACAGCTATTAGATTCTACAACATTGACTGATCAAGATAAAGATCGTGAAAAATTAAGAATAGCTGATAATATTGCTAGAAATGGCAATAAAGAAGGTGCTATTCAATTAATAAATAGTACTACAACGTTAACTCTAGCTCAAAAGAAGACATATAAAAGTGAGATTAGCCATTATATGCCTCAAAAAAACTTATTAAAATCAGGCAAAAGCTCTCCTCAAAAAGGGATTGGCAAAAAAGAACAGGGTCAGCAAATTTTTAGCATGTAAAGTCAAGGTTAAACTTAAGATGATCTTTGAGACATAGGATATACTTTATACAAACAAAAAAAAATGCCACTAACAAGTAATGGAAAGATAAACAGAAAAGAACTTGAAAAAATTCAAATTCAAGAAAAAGAAGAAGAAAAAGAAAAAGAAGAAAATAATGGTCAATTGTAAAACTAACGTCCACTTTATAAAAGTAAGTCCACCCCAAATGATAAAAAAATAATTTGTAGGTATTAAAGTTGCATATTTTTACAAAATTCAAACAAAATATTTAGTGAATTTTAGATATATTGTCAATAAAAAGATGTAAATATTAAAATATGTACTTGTTTTTGGGTACAGGAATTTCAGAGGGGACGCGTCTTAACTATTGATAAGCATAGTGACAGGGGACGGTTCCTTGTCACGATATTTTTTTGATTCTTTGAATTATCCCGCGGTCTATTCTTAGAGTATCTGCTATCTGCCTGATAGACAAATTTGATTTTTCTTTCAACTCGCAAATCATTTGATTCCTAACAGCCCTATTAGTAACATCATTTAATTCTTCCCTTTTTAGTCCTTTCTCTAATAAATAGCTTTCTATAAACCTTTCAACATCTTTTCTATTTTTAAGAACCTTTTCTTCAAATGACTCATTATAATCAATAAATACATCTGAATCATTTTGCTGGCTAAATTCCTTGAATAACTCTTTTGCTTTATGTTTATTCATTGAAAATATACCCAGGATGCTACTTGTTTCTACAAAATCATCTGCTCGGCTATCATCTATATAATCAACATAGCTGCTCCAGCGGTATTGAAATGGGAGATCTGCTATACCTGCTTTAACAGGGTTATTATGAATATACCTCGTCACTGCCAGTAAGTAACTATCATTTTCTATAGGCTCACTTTTGAATCTATCCTGAAAGAGATGTCCGATTCTTGAATATTTCTTGTTGAAGTAATACGCATAACTTGTCCCTATTCTTTTTATAATTCTTGATATTGTGTCTTCTCCCTGATTTATCAATAGATGTATGTGGTTATCCATCAAACAATAGGCATATATAAAAAACTTATTTTCATTTTTATCTTTATTTGCATGCTCATGTCTCATCAGACGTTTAAAAGTATTTATAAAGCTTTGTTTGTCCTCGTCATCCAAGAATAATTTTTTTCGTTCGTTTCCACGTAGCATTACATGGTATATGCCATTTTTACTTTGTGTTCTCACTTTTCTGGGCATAAAACAATCTTCCTCATTAGTTTATTTAAAAAGTTTATTTAAAAGTTTATTTAAAAAAATTGTACCATAGTTTGACGGGAGTGTCAAGGAACCGTCCCCTGACACCAGCAGCACCAGCACCACTAGGAGCAGCAGCAGTAGCACCAGGAGCAGTAGCACCAGCAGCACCAGGAGCAGTAGCACTAGCACTAGGAGCAGTACCAGAACCAGAACTACCACCACGAGGAGGAGTAAAAATACAAAGCAGAGATGAATTTAAACAAATATTGGATAAAATAAACGAGAGTAAAGATAGAGAGCGCAAGCTTTAGATGCAAGAAGAAATGCTACGGAATCACAACAAATGGATGCAACAAAAATTTTCAAAAATTAAGTGCTTAATAACGTGAGTTAAATGATTTAATAGCAAAAGATAAAAATATAAAAACCCACCTAAATCTTTTAAAATGTTCATGTCAACTAAAATAAAAGAGAAGGTGAGATTTTTATACAAGCATTTGTTTGGGACATTTCTTTAAGGCATCAATCGGAAATTTTTCGCGGCAAATAAGAAGAACCCTGCGTGTTAGGCGAGCTGACGGTTCCTTGACACACGCACGCGTGTGTCAAGGACCGTCCCTGTCATCCATTCACTAAGTATATAGCATTTATATTAGGATGTTGCATGAAAATATTAAGATTTTGTCTGTGTTTCTTATCTTTAATCTGCTCTTGAAAAGATTCTAGCATTAGGGTTGTCCTTATATATTTCTTCTTCTCTTTTAACCTGTTCTATCATTTCTCTTAATACCCTATTTTCTACGGCTACACCTGCGGTTTTAACAGCATCTGCTACATTTCTTACCACTTCTTCAGTTACTACATTTCCAGCATCTTGTATAGCCTTTTTTACTGCTTTATTTTTTAATAGCTTTTTTAATAATTCTTTTATTAAGTTACCCATTTTTCATCTTCCCCTTCGATTTATTCTTTTTAAAATATATTTTTAATCTAAACTTTTACAGATATTATTAATATTTCATTTAGATATTTTAGGATATCTTGCCTTTTTTCATTCACAAAGACCATATAATTCACTTTATATATTAATTCTGCCTTTATAAAAGCAATCTCTTTTTTAGCCTAAAATGTTATAATGAATGGTTCGGTTTTCATTATTTTTCTAAGTAATACTGTCCTTTGCTTGTTTTTATTATATATTTGTTGTTTTATTTTAGATATATCTACCATATATTTCCTCCGTTTATATAATTTTATGCACGGAATATTATATAACAAAAATAATAGAAATTCAATATTTTTCATTAAATTTCTAAAAATATTTTTAGCTCAACATCCACATACATCACAGAAGCATTTTCTTATAGCAACAATTCAGAGATGCTACTTATGTTGCCTTTTCAAACCCAAAAAGTTTATAAGAATTAGATTTGCATAATTAGGCTGCTATGCTATACTAATGCTTGGAATTTAATTGTGCCCATAATAAAATTACAAAGAAGGGAAGGTTTTAGAGTATGTCATTTTATTTAAAAGCAATTGGTTACTTATTTATAAACATTTTATATTTAGGCGTTACTTATTTCTCTTTTAGGAGCATTAGTAGACCTTATGATACCAGCTATATTTGGTTTAACAGGGATAGGTAGTTTTATTGGTTTTGCATTAGGTATCGGATTGGGAATACATAGTGGGATAAAATCTGCTTTTGAAGCAGATAGCATTGATATGATTAATAATTCTGGAGTTATTACTTATGAGCAGTATAAAGAGCGTCAAAAAGAAGTAACTAAGGATTTACTAATATCAGGCAGATCTAACCCTAAGGGAAATTGGATTTCTTATTTAAAAAACTTCTTTAGTAAAGATGTATTGTCAGTAATATTGGATTACAGAATTAGTGATGATAATGTTACTAAACACGACTCATTTTTCAAAAAATTAAAAATAGTGTGTTTCTATATGTTACCGGCATTAGGTATTGTAATAGGTCTAGCACATGCCTTATATAGGGCATCAGATAAATATGCGATTGATCATTGTTCTGACTATGATATAAATGAAGGTAAAGGTGGATACTTAAAATATAAGGAGCATATGCGATTAACTATGGAAGGATTCGCAAAGCTTGGGGAAATCAAAAGCAAAAAGGGCGAAAGCATATCTATAGATTGCTTAAGTAAAGAATTAAGTAATGAAATAACAATATTTTTTGACAACTGCGATCGTGCAGAGGATGAGAAGAAAGAAGAGATTAAGACTATTAGAAATAAATGTCTTAATAAAGTTAATAAGTTTGTAATTGAGGATGACTCGATTGATATTGGTACACCGCCGCGTCCGCCAAATCCCATAACAGTTGTATCAACATCTCCAAGTACTCTTTTGCCAAGATCTGATAGCAAGGGAGAAATTATTCTATTTGGAATGCCAAGCAATGCTTTAGAGATCTTGCCAGACACTCAGCATAGTGCTCCTTCTATTGCACCTTAGTGAGAATGAAATAAGTTATTTAAGATTTACCCGAAACTTATGTTTTAGGTAAAATGTAATATATCACGGATTCAGGTAAAATATTATAAAAATATTTAAGGAGATGATTTATATGCAAAGTGGTAAAAAAGAAGGTAATAATTTGTGGGAATATACTTTTAATTCTAGCATAGAAAGTACAAACATTGAAAAAACTTTCCAAGAAACATTCCAAAACAATATTATCCCACAATTGTATTTGAGAAATATGACTAAAGAAGATGCTTTTAATTGGTTAAGAAATGTTATGAATACAGTAGTTATAAGAAGCAAAAATTCTATTCATAATAATATGGAGGAAATTCCTGATATTAGTCAGAGTCCGGAGGCAACAATTAATTTAAACTGTGCTTTAAAAAATTTAGAAGAATTATTTGTTAAAAAAGATATACTAGATATTATGAGTATTTATAACAATTTAAAATATATAGTTAACAGATTCGAGTTAAATAATAGAATTGTTCTTAATATAGTGAATAATTGGAATTCTGATTTGATTAAGAATTCGTTGTATAAACTTGTTGAAATTGATAAAATTAGTAAAAATCATCAATATAATAAAGAACTAAGAAATTCTTAGAAACTTCATTGTTCCAAAATCGCAAAAGTTTTGGAGGAATAATACCACAGAATAGCTACCAAGCAAAGAAAAATATATAGAAAATAAGAATGGAATAAAGCTACAAATAGATACATCAATTATAGAAATGGTGAAAAAAATTATAATCCTACAGAACTTCAAGAGATTGATGCTCAGTTTAAAAGAATTAATGAAATGTATTTTAATAGGCAAACATTAATGTTTAAGCTATTTTTTACGGCTATAAAAAGAATAGTTGAATTATATGGTAATTTAAACATCATGATGCAAAAAATAACCTAACTGTTTTTTCTATGTATTTAATAATTGGTATCAAAAACTAAATATACTACTGCAAACTGGATCACTATCACTAACAGAAGGAGCATCAACAGCATACAGCTACCCATCAATAGTAGTAACACCATCGTCACCATCGTTACCAGGAGCACCACGAACATCAGTACCATCAGTACCATCAGCACCATCAGTACCATCAGTACCATCAGCACCATCAGCACCATCGGCACTATCGGCACCGCCAGCACCTACAGCATAAGCAGCATAAGCAGCACCTACAGGAGCGGAACCAATATCAGCCCGTGACGAATATGTAAAAAATGTAATGCACCAGAATTAAGTACTTTAATAAACGTGAGTTCAATGATTTATAAATTATTTATTTACAAAAAAATATATATGTGCTAATATTTAGTGTGTATGAAATACCGACGGTCCACTGGAATATAGCATGAACGTTTGGGAAATAGGGAGGATTATATAAATGAATAATATAATTTCGATTTTAGAAAAAGAACAAATGAGAACAGACTTACCACAGTTTAACATTGGAGATTTTGTTAAAGTAAATGTTAAGGTAAGAGAAGGTACACGTGAAAGACTTCAAGCTTTTGAAGGTACAGTAATTGGTAAAAGAGGTGAGGGTTTAAAAGAAACTTTTACAGTAAGAAGAATTAGTTATGGCATTGGAGTAGAAAGAATATTTCCAATGCATTCGCCAAACCTTGGAAGCATTACTATCGTGAGAAAAGGTAAGGTAAGAAGAGCAAAGCTTTATTTCTTAAGAGATAAAGTAGGTAAAGCAGCAAAGATTAAAGAAAAACTGGCAGTAAAAATTAAAGAAAAACTATAATTGTTTTAGAACGCCCTCGAAAAAGAATAATATTTGCTCTTCCAATATTTGAATAATATATAAGATAAATAAGATAGTAATGTAAATTTACATTACTATCTTATTTATCTTATATATTATTCAAATATGATTACAAAACATAAACTTTAAGTATATTGCTTATAAATTCTATATTATAGGGCAAGATTTCACCTTTTTCTCCATCAACACTCATTGGGATATCCCTATCCGCTGTGAGTTTACATGATTTTGTTTTGATTTTAATTATGTCTTGGTCTTCTTTAAAATCATTGCTAAGAACTTTGAAAAACTTAGTTGCTAAGTTAATATGAGAACAGTTTTTAATAACGAGGATGTCCATAAGACCATCTTTAATGTCTGCTTCTTTTATAAGATTGCTAAATCCACCACCTTGATTGCCATTTAATATAATAAACATTAAGGATTTTTCTATAATAGTGCTTTCTGGGATCTCAATTTTTAATTCAAAAGGAGTCAAATTCGTCAAATCTGAAAGAGCTTTTAGGTAGTATGCAAATGGACCAAAATCTCTTTTTAGCTGATTATCTACACTGTATGATGCGTCCACAAAAAGGCCTCCAGCGCATGTACTTAAAAAATATTTTTCATTATTTATTAATCCAACATCCATAGACAAAATGTTGTTTTTGAGAATAATGTCTATAGATTTTTCAAGTGATGATGGTATACCGATACAACAAGCTAGGTCATTACATGTACCAGATGGAATTATGCCAAGTGGAAGGGAAATATTATTTTTTAACATAGTATTTGCAATAAAATTAACAGTACCATCTCCTCCTGAGACAACAATATTATGGAAGGTATCAGTAGAAATAATTTTTGCTATCTGATCTTTACAGTTTTTATGAAGCCTAAACGGTTGCAATATAAAACCTTTTTTTTGAAATCTATCTATTATATAATCAAGTCTCTGCACAGTTGTACGATTTCCAGATAAGGCGTTATAGATAAATAATGTTTTTTTCATAGATTTTCTCCCTCCCCTAATCAGGCATGATCAAGAAAACAAGTCTACAATAAATTTTAATACAAAATAGTTTGTGATACTATACATTTTAATTGAAAAAAATAATAATTATGCGATAATAGTATAAGTAGTATGTACTTTTCTTTATTATAGGGAGGGTTTTTGGCAATGGTAGATATAAATTATATTAAGAATAATATAGAAATTGTTAAAAAAGCAGTGAAAGACAAATTGATGAATACTGATATAGACAAACTTTTAGATCTTGATAAAGAAATTAGAGCATTAAATATAAAAGTTGAAAATTTAAGGGCTCAAAGGAATACATTATCAAAACAGATTCCAAAGCTTAAGGATAATGAGAAGAATTTACAGGTTGAAAGAGTTAGACAGATTAAGGAAGAATTAACAGGGCTTGAAGAAAATTTAGATATAATAAAAATTGAGTTTGACAAAATAATGTTAACAGTTCCAAGTGTTCCTGCTCCTGAAGTACCAATTGGAAAAACTGACGAGGATAATGTCGAAGTAAGAAGATGGGGAGAAATACGAAAATTTGATTTTACTCCAAAAGATCATATTGATTTGGCAGATCGACTCGATATTGTTGATGTCGCAAGAGCAGTTAAATTTGCTGGGAGTAGATCTTATTTCCTTAAAAATGAAGGTGTAATGCTTGAAATGGCTATATGCAAATTTGTTTTAGACAAGTTATCTAAAAAAGGTTTTTCACCAATGTCTGTTCCACTTATGGTAAGAGAGTCAGCTATGCAAGGAACCGGATATTTTCCGATAGGGTATGATCAATCTTATAAGATAACTGAAGATGAGCTATATCTTATCGGTACGTCAGAAGTTGCATTAATTTCTTATCATCAAAATGAAATATTAGATATAAAAGAATTGCCTAAAAAGTATGCTGGATATTCAACTTGTTTTAGACGAGAAGCAGGAACCTATGGGAAGGATACTAGAGGATTATATCGTGTACATCAATTCCAAAAGGTTGAGCAGGTGATAATATGTAAGAATGATGATGATGAAGCCAGACGATACCATAATGAAATTTTAAATAACACAGAAGAAATACTACAGGATCTTGAATTGCCATACAGGGTTGCTCTTGCATGTACTGGGGAGATTGGATTAGGGCAGGTAAAGAAACATGAGGTTGAGACATATATGCCAAGCAGGAATGCTTACTGTGAAACACACTCATGCTCAACCTTAAATGATTTTCAAGCAAGACGTTCGAATATCAGGTATAAAGACCAAGATGGGAATCTAAAATTTGTTTACACTTTAAATAATACAGGGATAGCATCCCCTAGAATATTTATTCCTTTACTTGAGACATATCAAAACGAGGATGGAAGCGTAACAATACCTAAGGTTCTAAAGCCATATATGAACGGTATGGAAAAAATACTGCCTAAGAGGGAAAGATAAAAATGCCTGTTAATATTAGAGATGAATGGAAAGCATTATGGAACGATAAAGCGAATTCATCAAATATGTTCGATCAGATAGGGCGTAGTAGCTATACTGCATATGAATTTTTTATAATGATGAAAGAATTAGATCATGAGCTAAATGTAAAAAAAACAGACTGTTTATTAGATGCAGGTGGTGGCATAGGGTGGACAAGCATGTATTTTTCTCCTTTTGTTAAAGAAATTGTATTATTTGATTATTCAAAAAATATGGTATCAAAAAGTAAAGAGCTTACAAGTGCGTTTGAAAATATTACAGCTGTTCAAGATGATATTTTATTGATGAGTAATGTTAGGGACAAAGAATACAATAAAGTTATTGTTGGCTCTGTGCTACAGTACATGGAAAACATGAATCAAATAGAAAAGGTTCTAAATAATTTATATGAAGTAATGTCACAAGGCAGTAAGTCAGTTTTAATTCATAATCCTGATATAAAGAAAAAAGAAACCCATATTAAGTCTTATGAAAAGCTAGATTGGCCTAAAGAAAAAATTATACATAGCCTTGAAATGGAAGAAAAACGGTTGTGGTTAAATATTGATGAAATTATTGATATATCAAATTCTATTGGGTTTTCAAAGTTGTCATGAGGTACAAATAAATAAGAAGTTATGGCAGTCTACGCATATGTTCGATTTTGCGTTAATAAAATGATAGGAGATGACAGGGGGGTTCCTCGATGACAGGGGACGGTTCCTTGACACACACACAGCGTGTGTGTTTCAAGGAACCGTCCCCTGTCATCGAGGAACCCCCCTGTCATCTCGTCCCTTTGTCACTTATTTCATTCCAAATATACAGCATCCTATAGCTGCATTTAATTGGGGCTCATTTGGGATTACTATATCTTTAAAAGAAAGTTCTTTTTGAATAAATTTAATTAGAGCATTATTTTTTGCAACTCCACCTGATACAACAAGTACATCTTGTGGGAACTTCTCTATTAAATAGCGTACTTTTCTGAATAAGGAGTAATTGACACCTGCGGCTAAACTTTGCAATGAATAACCTTCAGAGATTTTACCAATTAACTCTGATTCACTAAATACAGCACAGGTTGAATTAAGCGGAACAGGATCCATGTAATGCTTTTGAATTTCTTCAAAATCGATTCCTAAAACCTGAGCCATGTTTTCTAAATACCTTCCACAAGAGGCAGCACACTTATCATTTAAAGCGATGTCAACTATCCTGCCATTTTTGATAGAAATCACTTTGCTATCTTGCCCACCAATATCTAATAGTGTAAGATTCTTAAGATCTGTTTGATAGATTGCACCATATGCATGAGCCTTCACTTCAATTATTTTTTCTGAATTTGACACATCAACATTATTTCGCCCATATCCGGTACTAATTATTTTATCAATAGGATCTTGATACAAGTTTTCTATATATATATTTAATTTTTTATCAATATTACTGCAGTAGTTCCTATAAAAATATGAGGTATCAAATATTTGCCTAAAGCAAATCCGACCATTCTCCATAATTGCGATTTTTACAGATCTACTCCCTAAATCTATGCCTAAGATTACCATATATAATACCTTTCATTTCGTCCGTGAGATAATACAGCCACAATACTTCTGCCGATAAATTCCAAGATCTTTTGCTCGCGATTGCCCTTCTTTGAAACCTGGTCTAAAATCTTTGTAATAAAAATCAATACTATATTTATCCCCATATTCTTCGCAAAGTTTTTTTATTAGCATATGATTTTGATAGGGGCTTACTAAAGAGCGAAGTAGTAAAAGCATCAAAGTTATTTTTTTTGGCTATCAGCACTGTCTTTTCTATACGAATACTATAACACATTTCACATCTTTGTGTATTGGTCCCATCAAATGATTCCCAGGTATCTTGTAAGAATTCGTCAATATAGGTCACATTTATATTTTTCAGTCCTTGTAATATCTGAACGTTTTCTTTCCGCTTTAAGTATTCATTGTATGGATGAATGTTTGGATTGTAAAAAACACCTTCAATATAAATATTTTCATTATTCAAAAAGTCCATTGGATAAATAGCACAAGGGGCACAGCACATATGTAATAGTACTTTATAACAATCCAAAAATCTCACGCCCTTTTACTTATATTCCAAGTATTTTTCTAGCTTCATCATCAATCATTCCAGTAGCTATCAATTTCTAGAATAATTTTACATTTTATTTTTATTATATACTGTACTAGGTCACAAAATAACATTTTTGTCCACTTGAATAATATATTCTAAGATTCAGATTGAATTAAAACTCATCTGAATCAAGAATATTATTAATGACCGTCAGTACAAGTTAATACTTGCCTCATTAAAAAAATTATTCCCTCAGCAAGTATATCATGAGTTTTTAGTGTCTCTCAATAATAGTTTTAATACTACAAAATGAATTACATTATTGTACAATAGCTGATTTCGTTTACTTGACTCGGTATATTAATATATGGGTGTATATTTTTCTCTGGCGAGGGTGCTTTTTGCTGTAATAAACATACAAAGTTTTCTGGACTTACTAGTGATACAGGTGGCGATGCTGTATTTACAGGTTTTATTGGTATTACTTTATCTTTGATTGGAATTAAGGCTTTAGAATTCCCTAAACCTTTACTTATTTGATAAATTGGTTTATACTCCCAATACATATCATTTACCTGTGCAGGTACTTCGTTATAATAACAATATCCTCCAGGAAAAAAATTTGGATTATGAGAATGAATAAAAGAATTATTTTGTGAAGTTAAGTGAAAATATTCAATACTTTCTCCCTCCTCATATCGGGCAAGAAAAGAACAATTACCATTAACTAGTTGATCATCAATAAACAATGTTTGATTTTTTAGTAAATATCGATTCGATTCTGGAACAATTAAATGACCTACTATTTCGTAAAAATCTTGATGCTCTTCAGTTGAAAAAAAGACATTATCTCTCCCTCTATAAGAAGTAATTGAATCGTTACTATGAGTTATAACTGAATTAATTAATAACTTTTCATTTAAAATATCATCAACTAATTGTTTGTTTATTCGATTTCCTAAATCATTTAATCTTATATTGTGCTGTCTTAAATATGAAAAAGGATTATCTGAGTTATTTAAATCATAACCCATTTTAGTCAAGAGTTCTCGTAACACTCTTTCGCTTAAACCAGCATGAAAGTGTATGGTTTTTGAAGTATCATCAGCATATACTGCTTGAATATTTCGAACTGTTACTTCTTTCTCTATTAGTGTTCTTAATAAAGCTCTCTCTCCTATTAAATTTTTCATGCCACAATTCATTTCTTCTTCACTAATTTCATTAGTAAGGAGATATGCCTCATGGTTTCCTATTAATATTTTAACCTGACCATTTGCCGCTTTAGCTTGCTGCTGCAAACCCAAGGCATATAAAACGACCTGCCAAGAATATGGTCCCTTATCAATTAGGTCTCCAAGTAAGATTAATCGCCTCCTCCCCCCACACCAATTACCATCTTTATCAATCAAGTTTGCTGTACGAAGGCAAGCAACGAAAGACTCTAAACGTCCATGTATATCAGGAATGGTTATCTCTTGGCACTGATTAATTGATATTTTTTTGCCAGAACTTAAAGTAATAATCGGATAATTCATACTGGCAGAGTCTTCCAATACACTACTTAATATATCTTGAAGTATTTGTATTGCAGACATATTTAAATGCTTAGCCAACTCACAGTTATCTGAAGGCTCATCTAAATTAATTATAGTTTCCGATGGATTCGTTGATGGAGTTGCAATACTAGGTTCAGTTAAAGGACTTATAGGTCTGGATATACGCATTGTCGGAACTTTGACTGTTTTACCAGGCTGTTCAAGTATTCGAAGTGCTTCAGGTGATATTTTTTCAGAAATTATTTTTCTAATTATTTCTTGCATAATTTTTTCATCACATCCATTTCGTTAATAAATAGTTTAATTTCCTTTGAATCATCTCATCTATACGCAAAATATAATCCTTGACATTCTTAACATTAAAAGCTCTCTCTATTCTGTTTTCTTTTGGATAAACAAACTTTGAAATACCACCCGCTCCCAAAGCAACGATAGTTTGGGTCTCCTCCATTATTTGAATATTATATATACATTCAAAACCCGGCTTTGAATAGCCTATATTTTCAAAATTTCCAAGCATGTTTTTTTGCCTGTAAATATAGTATTCATGTAAATTCATAATCTTTGTATATTTTGAAGCTAATTCGAGCATTTTTGATGTTTCGCTCCCAGCATTCAAACAAAAGTTTTTTTTATTTTCATTTAATAAAGAGGCTCTCTTTATTGCTAATGTATGAATTGTTAAACTATTCGGTTCAAGATCTGCTATTCTCTTTAAGGTATTTTCAAACAATTTCTCATTTTCACCAGGCAAGCCAACAATCAGATCCATATTAATATTGTTAAACCCTAAGTCTCTGGCAATTGTATAGACCTCCAAAAAATTCTTTACCGTATGGTTTCTTTCAATTAGCTTTAGTGTCTCATCATTCATAGTTTGTGGGTTTATGCTTATTCTAGTTACTTTGCTATCTTTAATTATTTTTAACTTGTCTTTTGTTATTGAGTCAGGCCTACCCGCTTCAATCGAATATTCATTGAGATTATCAATATCGACAATTTCCTCAATATAGTTTAATAAATCAGTAAACTCAGTTTCGCTAATTGATGTAGGTGTTCCTCCACCAATATATAAAGTCTTGATTTTTAATTTTCTTTCCTTAATTACCTGAAATACTTCAAACATCTCTTTTTTCAAAGCTTTTAGATAATCTATTACAAGGCTTGTTTTTTTGTCAAGCGTAGTTGAGCCAAATGAGCAGTATAGACACCGTGAAGGACAAAACGGTATACCAATATAGAGGCTGATGAAATTATCTTCATTACTTTGTAATATAGGTTTTTGTACCTTTACAATATCTAATAATAGATCGGCTTTTTCAGGTAATAGTTTATAATACTCTGTCATTCTCTTTTTTATATCAGTGTCATCAAAACCTTTTTTGACAAGATCATGTACAATCTTTGATGGTCTAATACCAGTTAGCATTCCCCATGGCTGATTAATTTTAGTATATTGAGATAATGTGATATAAAGCTGCCTTTTAATTTCTTTTTTAGCATCATTAGGGTCTCTAATAAAATCGCTAGAATTTAGTTTCGAAATAAAAACAATATCAGAATCCTTTATAGAGTATTCTTCAATATTTTTATCTTTGATTAAAATAAAGCCATTAGGATAAAACAGATTTACAACATCATAGACTTCATTTACAAAATCATGACCTTTAAGAATAATATAAACCATAGTCAAGCCTCATGTTTTACCCAAATATGGGTTGTTCCCTCGCTCAAATCCAATGCTGGTTTTAGTCCCGTGACCTGGGTAAACAACAGTATCATCATCAAAATTCATTAAGACATTGTGCAGTGAATTTATTATATCTTTATAGCTTCCATTTAATAAATCAGTTCTTCCAATTGCCATTTTAAATAAAGTATCTCCTGTAAATAACATATTTTCAATCTTAACACATATAGAGCCTTTAGAATGTCCAGGCGTATGATAAAGCTTCGATATTCATTCCACCGACATTAAGAATTTCACCGCCTTTTATAGTATTTCTTTCTCCATCAAAACTATAATTTAATCCAAACAATTGAGAAAAACTAATATTAGAATCCCAAAATGCCCCCTCATCATTCTCATGTATCAAGACTTTAGCTCCAGTTTTTTCGTAAAGATCATGTAAGTAACCTATATGATCATAATGGCCATGGGTCAATATGATATACCTTATTTTAATATTATCATCTTCAAGAATTTTTGATATTTCAGAGTATTTAACCCCAGCATCAATTATTACACCTTCTTTATTTTTTGCAACAATATACATATTCGAATCGTATAAACCATCTGGTATACATTTAAAATACATATTATTCCTCCTTTATTTTACCGAGTACTCTTAATTATGCTTTACTACCTTTTTTCTTTTTATTTCTTGTTATTTCAATAATTCCATTAAGATGCCTAAATTTTTTAATTACCTTTTCTAATTGATCAGAACCCGATATTTCAAGTGTAAGATTAATAATAGCCGTTTGATCTTTTAGTGTTCTTGCGTCCAAAGCTTTTAGCGGAATCTTTATTTCTGTAATTATATTGGTTATCTCCATTAAAAGACCTGCCCTATCTTCGGCAGTTAACGTTATTTCTGATAAATACGTTGCATTTTTTACCGAAGACCACGTAACCCTTATTAATCTCTCGTGATTATTCAATTCACCCTGGATATTTGAACAATCTTTTCTGTGTACCGAAACGCCCCTTAAGCGTGTTATATATCCGATTATTTCATCGCCTGGAACAGGATTGCAACACCGTGAAAACCTTACAAGGCAATTTTCTACACCTGTTACAATTATCCCGCTTTCGGAAACCTTGGTTTTTTCTTTTATATCTTTTGTGTTTTGCTGATGTAAGTTTATTTCTTGTTCTATAATCTCAGTTTTAAGGGTTTTCTTATACTCTTCTTTTAGCCTCGAAATTACTCTATTTGGTGTTATTGCTCCATATCCAATAAGTGAATATAAATCATCAAGAGAGTTTATTGTATACTTCTTCAAAATTATTTCAATCCACTCAGGTTTAAAAATTTGAGTATAAGTTAATCCATGCTTTTTTAATTCTTTTTCAACTAATTCTTTTCCTCGAACAATATTTTCTTCTCTTTTTTGCTTTTTAAACCACTGATTGATTTTATTTCTAGCCTGCGAGCTTTTAACGATTTTCAACCAATCGAACCTTGGGCCTGGTACATTTGATGAAGTCATGGCCTCAATAATATCGCCGTTTTTTAATGTATAATCTAACGAAACAATCTTTCCGTTTACTTTGGCTCCCATCATTTTGTTGCCTACTTCACTATGAATAGCATACGCAAAATCAATTGGAGTTGAACTTGCCGGAAGGCTTAGCACATCTCCCCTTGGTGTAAAAACAAAGACTTCATCTGCAAAAAGATCGATTTTCAAGGTTTCCATAAAATCTTTTGCATCATGCATATCTTTTTGCCATTCAAGTAGCTGTCTTAGCCATGCAAGCTTATTATCAATATTGTCTTTACCACTTAAAGAGCTTCCCTCTTTATACTTCCAATGAGCAGCAATACCCACTTCGGCCACTTTATGCATCTTAAAGGTTCTGATCTGGAGCTCAAATGGCAATCCCTCAGGTCCAATAAAGGTTGTATGCAAAGACTGATATAGATTTGGTTTTGGCATCGCAATATAATCTTTAAATCTTCCGGGCATAGGTTTATACAATTCATGTACGAGCCCCAAAACAGCATAGCAATCATGAACAGAATTAACTAATATTCTTAATGCAAATAAATCATAAATCTGTTCAATTGTCTTATTTTGTTCTTTCATTTTTCTGTAGATGCTATAAAAGTGTTTAGGCCTACCCTCAACTGTACCTTCGATATCTAACTCTTTAATTTTCTCCCTTAAAGTCTCTATTATTGAATTTATATATGAATCTCTTTCCTTGCGTTTTTTAGCAATCTTTTCAACCAAATCATAATAACTATCTGAATCAATATACCTAAGACAAAGGTCTTCTAACTCCCATTTTATTCTGGATATGCCTAATCTATGTGCTAAAGGAGCATAAATTTCAAGTGTTTCTCTTGCCTTTTCGATTTGCTTATCTTTTTGAGTGAACTTTAATGTCCTCATATTATGAAGTCTATCCGCAAGTTTAATCAATATCACACGAATATCTTTAGACATAGCTAAAAACATTTTTCTTAAGTTTTCTGCTTGTTGTTCTTCCTTTGTATTATACGGAATTCTTTCGAGCTTTGTTACTCCATCTACAAGTAAAGCTACATCTTTTCCAAAGTTTGTCTCGATCTGCTCAATTGTATATTTCGTGTCTTCAATAGTGTCGTGTAAAATACCTGCGACAATAGAAACTGCGTCCAATTCAAAATCAGCTAAAATATTTGCAACCGCTAGGGGATGAACTATATATGGTTCGCCTGAACCCCTGTGTTGTCCTTGATGAGCTATTTCTGCGACATTATATGCCTTCTCAATAAGCTCAAAGTCGCAATTTGGATTATATTTTTTTATCTTGTCGATTAAACAATTATAGACTTGTTCCATATTGTCACTTCCTTGTAAATTTAGGGTAACTAAAATTGAACAACAGAATCGATTTTATAATTTTTAAGCTTATTGCAGCGAGCATTTAAGAATGATAATTCAACAAAATATATAGCCCCCACTACAATACCACCAAGTCTCTCAATTAATTTTATATTAGCTTCGGTTGTACCTCCCGTAGCCAATAAATCATCAATTATTATTGCCCTTTGGCTTAAAGAAATAGCATCCTCGTGCATTTCTAATACATCTGTACCATACTCTAATTCATACTCTACCCTTACAGTATTATAAGGTAGTTTACCTTTTTTCCTAATTGGAATAAATCCTTTTTTCAATACGTATGCCAAAGGTGCTCCAAATATAAAACCTCTTGATTCTGAGCCTATGATTACATCAAAGTTACCCATTCGTAATACTAGTTCTTTCATCTTCTCAATACAATCGTTAAATGCTTCCTTATCTTGTAAAACAGTAGTAATATCAATAAAATCAATTCCTGGCTTTGGATAATCCATAACATGTCTTAACTTATTTTTAAGATCCATCTATACTTTCCTCCTCTTAATATTCTATTATAAATACTAACCATTCCAACCAACTTCTAAGGATTTTAGTTTCATAAAATGCTTAGAGTCTTCGATATTCACTTTCTTTGTAGAATTATCTGATAGCTTTATTACTAATCCTTTTTTGGGGTCTATGATTCTTTTTATTAGACTCAATTCCTCAAATATTTCCAAGCTCTTTTTTAATTTAAAGAAGTTCATTTTTATCTTATAATTCTTTGAAATCTTTTTCGCGTCTAAGAAAATATTGTCAATATTTATATTATTCTTTTTAGAAACAATAAATTTATATACAGCAGCCAAATCATAACGATTTAAAACAATTTCATCTAATCTGCTTTTTTTTAAGCTAATAAAACAAAAAAGTTCTTTAGATTTCCTGATATTTTTTAATAATTTATTTAAGTATACTTTATCAATCCAATTACCATAAAAAATAATACTATCAAAGTCAGAGAACATAAGCTCTTTAACTTTAGGATTAACTAAAATTATTATATCAGATAATTTGTCAAAAGAATTATGTAAATTATACTCTGAATAATGGATATCAATAGATCTTTTGGATAAATACTCATTTTTAGAAATACAATTTAGGAGTTCTTTTATATCATCCAGGGAATTAATTAAAAAAACTATCCGAAATTCCTTATTTTCAAGTTCTTGTATTTTTTTTATTAAATCAGCTGTAGAATATATTTTAGGAATATCACTAAGTAATTCATTAGCATGATTTGTCTCATCAATTGTGTTAAAATCAATACATTCTTCTATAGTTTCGTAGTACTGATTCTCGATACATCGTTTATCAAGAGGTCTTATACTTTTTAAATTCAATTGTACTTTATCTTTCATATTCCAAGAATTTATTTCTAAGTAGCCGATAACATCTACTTTCTCAGAAATATTATAGTCTTTTGTCACTTCTCCCATATTGAATCCAATTGCATCTATTACTAAGCCATCATCTTTAAATTTTATTTTGGCATGTTTGTCCTCCCCTATAGATTTCATGTCAACTATAGATAATTCCTTATAATAAAAAGATGGCTGCATATTATACGCCCCAAAGGGTTCTAGTTTGCTCAGTTCTCTTATCGAATCAATATTTACATCATCTCTTGTTATAATACAATCAGCTTTAATTCTAGGGGTCATATCATATATAGTAATTTCAGTTTCTGCATAAGAGTTTATTTCTTTTCGAAACAAATCTATTTTTTCGGAATCAATTGAAAGACCAGCTGCAAGAGCATGTCCACCATATTTATTCAATAAATCACCACATACATTTAGCGCATCAAATATGTTAAATCCTTCGATACTTCTACCAGATCCTTTTCCACAGTTTGCATTAATTGATATCAATATACATGGCCTAAAAAAAACTTCCATTAATCTTGAAGCAACGATACCTATGATCCCAATATGCCAACCTTCTTTGGCAAGAACAATAACCTTTGTTTTAGATAAATCAATTTCGTTTTCAATAATCTGATAAGCTTCATTTAATATATCTTGTTCTGTTTCTTGCCTAAATCGATTACTCTCCTGCAGCATATTTACAATATTAATTATTTCCTCTTCCTCAGTTGATGAAAAAAGTCTTACTACATCACATGCATTACCAATTCTTCCTGCAGCATTAATTCTTGGAGCAGCAATAAAGCTTATACCTAAAGAGGATATTTCTTTGTCCTTCAAAGAAGTGCTATTAATTAATATTTTAAGCCCAAGGTTTTTGGAATTTTTAATCTTACTAAGTCCATATTTTACAATAACTCTATTTTCATCTAAAATTGGAACAACATCTGCTATTGTTCCAATTGCGACTAAGTCTAAATAATCATTATAAATGTCCCCTAATCCATTCTTGATACAGTATCCTGTGATTAGCTTATATACAACACCAACACCCGCTAAATGCTTATATGGATATTTGCAATCATGCCTTAAAGGATTAATAACAGCATATGCCTTTGGTAATTCATCTTTGCACTCGTGGTGGTCAGTTATAATAATGTCAATACCATTTAATTTGGCATAATTAACCTCTTCGAATCCAGTCACGCCACAATCAACTGTTATAATTAGATCAGTACCTAATTTTTTTATCTTTTTTACTCCTGATAATGATAAGCCATATCCTTCTAGCTCTCTATCTGGAATATAGAAGTCTACATTGCCTCCCTGACTGCGTAAAAAATCATATAGAATGAATGTACTTGTAACTCCATCCACATCATAGTCACCATAAATCGTAATCCTTTCGTTGTTTAAAAGTGCTGTCTTAATCCTTTCAATAGCTTTATTCATATCTATAAGCAAAAATGGATCATTCAGATCATCTAACTTTGGATTAAGATATTTTTCAATATATTCTTTATCATTAATTCCTCGACTAAGAAATACTTTTGAAAGCAATTTCGAAATATTAAGTTCTTTGCTAAGCTTAATAACTTCTTCCTCTTCTATTCTATTATATATCCACATCTTTTCATGATGCATATCACACTCTCTCCAATACTATAAATCATATTTCATTTAAACTAAAGAAAGCTCGACTTAAAGCCGAGCTTTTCAACTAACATAGGTACTTTTTTACAATTTGGTTTATTATTTTTCCGTCAGCCCTACCTTTGACGTTAGGCATAACCATTTGCATAACTTTTCCCATATCTTTTGCTGAAGCTGCGCCACAATCATTAATTGCTTTTAATACGATTTCTTCTATTTCTTGCTCATTAAGCTGCGGTGGTAAGTAAGTAGTAAGTATTTCAATTTCAGCTTTTAGGTTATCTATTAGATCTTGGCGATCACTTTTTTCAAATATTACTAGAGCATCTCGTCTTTTTTTCATTTCTTTTGCGATTACTTCTAAAATCTGCTCATCATTAAGAATAACCTTTTCATCTTTTTCAATCTGGAGTACAGCCGCACGTACCATTTGTACTGCATTTTTTTTCAGTGTATCCTTACCTTTCATTGCTAATTTCATATCTTCAAGAAGTTTATCTTTTAACGACATAAAACTAGATCCTCTCTATTTATATTTTCTTTTCCTTGCCGCCTCAGATTTTTTCTTTCTTTTAACGCTAGGCTTCTCATAGTGCTCTCTCTTTCTTACTTCTGCTAAAACACCAGATTTAGCACACTGTCTCTTAAATCTCTTAAGAGCACTATCAAGGGATTCATTCTCTTTTACCCTAACTTCAGACATGTCTTTCCCTCCCTCCAATGTAGCAATTGTGCTTAAGAACAAGTTAAATCCTAATCTCATGGATTTGTATGGGAACCAAGCTATATATAGCACTTAAATTATTATATATTATTATAAAAAATCGGTCAACATTCAAAAAAAGTTTAGTTGGAAATATTTATTCTTAAAATAAGCTTTCAACATCTAATGAGAAATTAGCACTCTTAGTTAAAGAGTGCTAATTTCTCATTGACAAATTATGCAACGAAATTATATACTGTACAATATATTAAATCAAGAATTATAGGAGGAACATAATATGAGTTTTGAAAGTGGAAATGTTTCAATTAGTACCGAAAATATTTTTCCAATAATTAAAAAATGGCTTTACTCTGAAAAAGACATTTTTATACGTGAATTGATATCAAACTCGAGCGATGCTATCAATAAACTACAAAAGCTAGCTGCAATTGGAGAGGCAACAGTTGATTCCAATGAGTCGTACTCAATAAAGGTTGTTGTAAACAATGACGATAAAACAATTCAGGTTATTGATAACGGAATTGGCATGTCAGAAGAAGAAATAAAAAAATATATAAACCAGATCGCTTTTTCTGGGGCAAAGGATTTTCTTGAAAAATATAAAGATAAAGCTGACGACAGTCAAATAATAGGTCATTTTGGATTAGGGTTCTATTCTTCATTCATGGTAGCAGACAAGGTTCAAATTGATACTAAATCATACGACTCGACTCAAGAACCAGTGCGTTGGACAAGTAATGCTGGTACGGAATATGAGATATCCGAATCGGATAGAAATGAAAGAGGCACAACTGTAACATTATATTTATCTGAAGACTCACAAGAATATCTAAATGAGTACAAAATGCGAGAAGTACTATTAAAGTATTTTTCCTTCCTACCAACAGAGATATTTTTAGAAGATGCAAGTAAAAAAGAAGATACTTGTAAATGTCACGAACATGATATTGAAGATGAAATTAAAAAAGAAGATGCTTGTAAATGTCACGAACATGATATTGAAGATTTAGAAGACCCTGAAGAACAAGATACTTCAGTTGAATGTAAAGCTGTTGAAAAAGAAATAAAACCATTAAATGATACAACCCCATTATGGCTAAAAAACTCAAAAGATTGTACTGACGAAGAGTATAAAGATTTTTATAAAAAAGTGTTTAACGACTATAGAGATCCACTGTTTTGGATACACTTAAATATGGATTATCCTTTTAAATTAAAAGGTATATTATACTTCCCTAAATTAAAGCATGAGCTTGACTCAGTTGAAGGACAAATCAAGTTATATTACAATCAAGTTTTCGTAGCAGATAATATTAAAGAAGTTATTCCGGAATTTTTATTGCTTCTAAAGGGAACGATTGATTGTCCAGATCTTCCATTGAATGTATCAAGAAGCTTTTTACAAAACGATGGGTATGTATCAAAAATATCAACCCATATTACAAAGAAGGTAGCGGACAAGCTGACTTCAATATATGAAAATGATAGAGAAAGCTACAATAAATATTGGGATGATATAAGCCCATTCGTTAAGTATGGATGCATAAAAGAGGCAAAGTTCTTTGAAAAGGTTAAAGATATTATTATATATAAGACAACTTCAGACGATTATGTAACATTAACCGACTATGCACTACGTAATAAAGAAAAAAATAAGGACAAGGTATTCTATGTAACTGATATCAAGCAACAGGCTCAATATATAAACATGTTTAAACAAAATGGTATGGAGGCTGTGATTCTTTCAACTATGCTGGATAATCATTATGTTCAATTCTTAGAAACAAAAGAGCATGACATTAAATTTACAAGAATTGATTCGGATTTATCTGAAACCATGAAAGACTCTGACTCTCAAGACAGCGAAGAAGAGAAAAAAGAACTTAATGAAAAGCTTGAAAAGATGTTTAAAAACTATTTAGGAAATGACAAACTCAAAATTCAAATTGAAGCTTTAAAAAGTGTTTTAGTTCCAGGCATTATTTTACTGTCTGAACAATCACGAAGAATGCAGGAAATGAGTAAAATGTTTGGTGGTATGGATATGAGCCATATGTTTGGTAACGAAGAAACGCTTGTATTAAACCGCAATAATAACCTAATAAAAACTGTTCTAGAAATGAATAACAATGAAGACAAAAAAGAGGATGCTAAATTAATATGTGAGCACATATACGACTTGGCACTCATAAGCCATAGGCAACTCGAACCCGAAGTAATGACGAAGTTCGTCGAAAGAAGCAATGAAATATTGCAGAAGGTTGCAAACATGTAAAATAAAAAGTCCTCATCTTTTTTAAGGTGAGGACTTTTTTGATGCATCAAGGTATACTTCATAATCTACAAACTACTCTCTAATATTGCTTGAGCAACTTCTTCATTAGTTAAATTCCTGGAATAATTATATATTGTTCTATTAGGGCTTTCGTTGTAGTACGGTCTATTGCAGTCTAAGCATCCTGACGTCATAAAGGCAAGACCACTTGAATTCTTGACTTTATCAATCCATATACTATTTGTGTTTAAGTTTATTAGTATTCCATTTTCAAATCTAAATTCAGCGATGGTAGTATGTTCATGCATAATCAAATAATATGCTATTTGGATTCTTCGATACTGCCCAATTGAAGGTCTTTCCTTGTTTTCAAATTCTGTTCCTTTTATTGGAGTAAAAGCAAATATCCCGGGTCTTATATTTCTTTGTCTTAGCCACCAGATCATTCTGCACATTTCTTCTTCAGTTTCTCCAATACCTACAATAAGATGAGTTGATATCCTTCTAATATACTTTTTAGAGCACATATCCAAAAATTCTAATGTTTTTTGAAGATCTCTTTTTTTGATTTGTCTATATAATTTAGAAGTTACAGCGTCAATAGCGATGGTAACTTTATCAACTCCTGAATTTAATAGTCTTTCTAAATCATCTGCGTTATCAACTTGAATTGATACACAGATAGGTTTGTCTGAGGTAGATCTTATCTGCTTTATAATAAACTCTAGCTCATCTAAAATTCTTTCTTCATATTTATCGTGTAGCACTTGAAAACATAGTCTTTTTATATTATTCGCATAATCAGCATCATTTCTCAAGCATTCTAATATTTGATGAATATCATATTCTTGCCAGTTAACTCTAGATAATCTTTTTTCATATTTATCAGATTTAATAGATTGGGCACAAAATGAACAGTTATTTATACACTTTTCGCCAATCATAAAATAAGCCGTAGTTGGTAATACATCTGTTTTAATGTATCGTAAGCCAAGTGCACATTCAGTTCCGGCCGAGATCCTGATCATAATTGCTCCATATCAGAAACAAAATTGAAACAAAAACCTAAACTGCTCTTTTTGCCTTATTAGAACGTAAGCATCTTGTGCAAATACTTATTTTTTTAGGTGTTCCGTTTTCAATTATTTTTACTTTTTTAATATTTGGTTTCCAAGTTCTATTAGTTTTATGGTTAGAATGACTTACCCTTAATCCAAAAGCAATGTCCTTGCTGCATATATCACATTTTGCCATAAAAATTCAAGCCTCCTTTTAAAATTATCAAAGTTCTAATTATATTCTTAAATAATCAAGTGCAGTATATATTTTAGCATACAACAATCTAACTCGCAAGTTTTTAGCGTGTAAATTGTAAATTTTATAAATTGTAAATTTGTAAATTGGAAAACCCGAATATTTAATAAGCATACTTTTTTTGATTCTTGTAACCAAATATTATTAATTTTAGGATAAGCACATCTGAACTGTAACCAATATAATCCATATGATCTCTAAAACTTGACAAACAAGATAACAAGATATAAGATGATATTATAAGGTAGTGTGTTATGTTACTTTAATAATGAAATCGAATGATAATGCACGTATGATTACTCAACTTCAAAGAATTTCGGAAGAGAATTTATGAAATTCCATCATTCCCTTATTATAGCATTGCAGATGGAATTTTTGAATTGCTGAAGAAATCCAGAACTAGAATACAAGAATTTCTGAAAAAGTATAAAAAAATTCACCTCAAATTAGCATCTTTGATCTCAAGTACTGCAAGGAAGTGCTGACACTTGTTTCATAAAAAATGGGGCATGTCCAATCACAAGGGGGTAATTTAAATTATGAAAGGATCTTTTCTCAATAAGATTGGGATTAACTTAAAGCAACATTTTAAAAAATCATTGCATAAAGTTAAAAAAAATGAGATTCCTAATACTGAAGAATTATTAAAAATCTCTAATGTTGACAATTCTATTAATGAAGTTTCGAATAATTTAATACGAGAAAAAGTTTTAACCAATGTAAATCAATTAGTAGACATATCAGACGAAAACTGTTTTTCAGCCAGTACAATTCTTCAAAACATAGGAAGTATCTTTGATGATACATCTGTAGAAGTTGAAAAGATGGAACAAATGGTTACGTACTCAAATGATATAAAAAATAATATCGAAAATATATCGAATTCAAGTTTAAAATCATTAAATACCTGCAAAATATTCAAGAATGAATTAGATGATGGCAATGATAGTATGCAGAAAATGACATCTCAAATGGATCAATTAGGGAAAAGCATAACTAATTTATATGACATTATTAAAAATTTTATGGCAAGTTCTCAATCAATAGAGACCTTTATAGAATTAATTAATCGAATTACTTCCCAAATCACTCTTCTCTCACTAAATGCAGCAATTGAAGCTGCTCATGCAGGAGAGCACGGGAGAGGTTTTTCTATTGTTGCAGATGAAATAAAAAAACTAGCTGAACAATCTCGAAACGCATCAAAAGAAATATCAAATGTTATTAAAGATATTCAAATGAAAGCTTTAGAAAGTTCTGAAAAAGTAGACGTTGTTAAAAATGAATTAAACTTAGAAACTAAAATCTTAAATGATGTTCAAACTAAATTTAAAGAAATGCTTATATTTATGGAAGATGTTATAAATAATAGTTCTTCAGTATCAAGTGATACTAAACAAATTTTAAATATATGTAATAATTTTCTTGAGTTTTCCAACTCTATTTATGAAATAGTAAAAAATACGCATGAAAATTGCCAATGTATTTCAGGAATTTCAAGTGAACAGACTATCTTAGCAGATGAAATAAAACGTTTAAGTAACAGAATAAAGGAACTGATGTAATTAACATATAACAAATTCAAATTATTAAGGAGGGGTTTTTTATGAAAGGGTCAGTAGCCAAATGTTTGGAAGATCTTGTATGTGAAAAGTTTGGAAAAGATAAATGGAATAATATTTTAAAAGGATTAGGTTTGAGTGATGAAACAACATTTAGACCTACTCAAGACGTAGATGATCAAGCAATACTAAAAGCGATAGATTTGACATGCAAGGAACTTAATATTACGTTTCAACAAGCTGCAGATGCATTTGGTGATTATTGGGTAAATGTATACGCTCCAAAAGTATATAGTATATACTATAAGGGTATGAATTCTGCAAGGGAATTTATCTTAAAAATGGATAATGTACATGAAACCGCAACAAGAAATATTCCAAATGCACACCCTCCAAGATTTGAATATGAATGGAAGGATGATAAAACTTTAATAATAAAATACATTTCTAAAAGGAATTTGATAGATATTTATATTGGATTAATTAAAGGTATAGGTAAGAAATTTAATGAAACCATATCAATATCTAAAATAGATAGCAGTAAAGTAAAACTCGTATTTTCAAAATAATACCGTTGTTACTATATAGATCTGATACCACCTTCGGTGTATCAGATCTATATAGCCTTCATCGGATTGTAGCCCGCATCGGATTGTAGCCTTTCAATGGAAATAATTAAAAGGATTAAGCAAGCCCATTTACTCTATCTGTTTCGACAATGCTATAAATTGTTGCGCTATCAGTTGCACCTTTTGTCTATAATGAGAGACTGCAGTTTTTATTTTTAACAATTACTTTTTTTATAATTATCATAATATGTTTTTAATATTTTAACCAACTCCTCATAAGTTGTATTTTCAGTATTATCAATAACTAAATCCATAAGATTATTTAATATCTTCTTTCTTTTTTCTTGACAATCAAACTCCATCTCGACTGTAGCACGATAGTCTTTCATTATAGACAAAATATTATCATAATAAGTAGGAATAATGCCTTCCAGTTTTTCTCGCATTTTTTTAGAAAATGTAGGACACGATCCTGATGTTGAGATACCAATTACCAAATCACCTCTTTTTACTATTGATGGGAAAACAAAAGTACATAGTTTTGGGTTATCAACAACATTAATCCATATATTTTTATTTATTGCATAGTCATATATATCTTCATTCATTAGGCGATTAGATGTTGCAGCAATAACAAGAAAAGCTTCGTCAATATCTGAATTGGAATACTTCCTGTTAAATACTTTTATTTGCTTCTTATTCTCATATTCTTGAATATCTGAATGTATCTCAAGACCTATTACATAGATACATGCATTATATCTTGTAAGTATTTCAATCTTTCTTGCTGCGACATTACCTGCACCTATTATTACTATCTTTTTGCCTTTAAGATCAATAAACAATGGGAAAACAGCCACATAAATCACACCTATTCTATTTAAAATTCAATACTATTAAAATATTTCATGCTTGTCTTCTTTAATTCTTTCAAACTATATAAAACTTTATACTCACAAATTTCTGTATCTTCAATAAAACATTTCACGATGCTTTCGACATCCTTTTGTTCCTTTCCATGAATCATTCCATAAAGATTATACGGCCATTCTGGATAACTTTTCCTGATATAACAATGACTTACTTGTGAAATAGCAGCTAATTTGTTTCCGTATTCCTCTACTTTTTCTTTTGGAACAACACATACAAACATACCATTGACTTCAAATCCGGAATCTTTATGATTAAGAATAATACTTATTCTTTTAAGCCTACCTTCATTCTGATACCGATGCAACTTGTCTAAAACTTCCTGCTTGGGACATCCGATCTTTTTAGCGATATCTCCATAAGGATCTTTTGTAAGTGGAATATCTTCCTGGATTTCCCTTATTAATTGAATATCAATACTATCAAAATTAGGGTATTCATGCATTTTTTGATTATTTTCAACTGTCATGGGCCCCCTCCATATCAAAAAAAACGTTTAATTTAAAATAGTGTTCACTTGGAAATTGATATATCTTAAACGCATCTATATTTTGGGATATCTCGTTTAAAATTTTTTGTTTTTCTTCTTCAGATTTTGTTGAAAGTGTAAACCAAATATTCAAATCTCCATCTCTGTAGTAATTATGTGTAACTCCTGAATAAGTATTGATAACCTCTGAAGCCTTGCCTACACTTTTTTTAGGAACAGATAATCCAATAAGAATACTTTTATATCCCATTTTTGGGGTATCAAAAACCCCACCAAATCTTCTTATGAAGCCAGATTCCTTCATTTTAGATATTCTCTTTAATAGCTCATTAACTTCAATTCCTAATTCAGTCGCAACTACATCAAATGGAGTATCAACTATGGGAATGCCTTTTTGGAGACGATTAAGGATTCTCATATCTGTATTATCAATATTATTCTCTGTTTTAGCCTTAACACACATATTCTTTCTCCTCATCAACCTTTACTGTACGAGTTTTGCACCAGGGATCTTCCGACATAAAGTTTCCATTATTATAATAATAAGCTCTTGCCCTGCATCCTCCGCATATATTTATATTTGTACATTTTCCGCACACCCCTTCATATTCATGGGGATTGCGCAGTTTATTAAAAATCTCACTTTGTTTCCATATTTCATAAAAGGATTTTTCACGTACGCTTCCTGCTTTTACTGGAAGATACGGGCAAACGTGCACATCTCCATTTGGTAAAACACAACAGTATGTAATTCCTGCTATACAACCACGTGTAAACCTTAAATTAAGTCCCATTTCTTTAGCTATCGGCATAAACTGCGGAGCGCAGGTAGGTTTTAATTCGATCGAAATTTCCTTCTGCTTATTTAGAATCATTTCTATCATGTTAAAATAATTTTCCCTTTTTAAGGATTCTTCCTCAATATTTTTCCCTCTTCCTGCAGGTATAAGAAAAAAAGGATGCACAGCCTGAACTCCAAGGCTCATTACGAAATCAACGACTTCGTCAAACTGACCAAAATTATTCTCAGTTATTGTCATATTAACTTGAACCCTGATATTTTTATGAACAGAATTTTTTATACCTTCAACTGCTTTATCCCAAGCACCCTCAAATTTTCTAAACCTATCGTGATATCCCTTTGAAATGCTGTCGATACTAATTGCAACCCCCGTTACACCAGATTTGACTAGCTTGTCAGCAATATTTACAGTAAGAAGTGTTCCATTTGTTCCTAAAACTGGTCTTAAGCCTACTTTCCTTGCATGATCTGCCAATTCGAATATATCTTCTCTTAAAAGTGGCTCTCCCCCACTTAATATCAATATTTTAAACCCTGCAGCGTTTATTTGCTCAATTAATAGCTTTCCTTCATCGGTATTTAATTCATCTTCTGATTTAACATTAGGACCTGAATCTCTATAACAATGTTCACAAAACAAATTACATTTCTTTGTTGTATTCCAAGAAATAATCATATTGAACCTCCAAAAAAATCTTTATTTTATAGTCCAATCTCCTCATCAGTCAAATAACACGCCGGATCGGATTCCCAAAAATCACCCAGAACTGTAGCTCTTGCTCTAAAATTTCCGTTACATAAATCAATCCACTTACACTCTTTACATCTGCCTAAAATAAGTTTCTTCCTATTCCTAATCTTACTAAGTAATTCATTATCTTTGTCAGACCAGATTTCACTAAATTTTCTATCTCGTATATTCCCAATCACTATATTTCTTGTAAACTGGTCAATATATACATTGCCTTCCCAATCAACGCTTCCGATTGCAATGCCTGAACGATTCCCGCCATTTCTTTTAAGAAGTGACAAAACCTCATCTGCTCTGTCGGGTACATTTATTTTAGCCCATTCATAGATATATACTCCATCAGCATGATTATCCACTGTTAGAACCTCGATACCAAGTTTCTTTCTATGAAATTCAAGTGTTTTTGAGATAATAAGATCAACTGCTTTTCTTGTATCCTCTTTTGAAATATCAGTATTTTTTATATCAAATCCTCTTCCTGAATAAACAAGGTGATAAAAACATACTCTAGGAATCTTTTCTGTCTCAATTAAATCAAATATAGCTTCCAAGCATGGATAAGTATACTTACTTATGGTGAAACGAAGACCTACCTTTTGTCCAATAAGCAAACAATTTCTTATTCCATCTAGTGCTTTTTGAAAAGCCCCTTCACTTCCTCTAAATTTATCATTTACATCTTTTATCCCATCTAAACTAATACCTACATAGCTTACCTTATGTTCTTTGATTTTTTTTGCAACCTCAGAATCTATAAGAGTTCCATTTGTAGAAAGGGTACATCTTATTCCCTTTAAATTGGCGTATTTAATTATCTCAAAAATATTCTCTCTCAATAAAGGTTCTCCTCCGGATATCAGTAATACCGGAGTTTTTAGTTTTTCTAAATCATCAATAAATGCTTTAGCTTCATCCAGTGATAATTCATTTGAGTTACTACCGCAAACTGCATTAGCATAGCAGTGAATACACTTAAGATTGCATGATTTAGTGATGTTCCATACGACAACAGGTCCCATGCCACCTGTTGTCCCCTGTATTTGTCTATATGAATCAGGCTTATACCTTAAACTATCCCCATAATTTGCCTCTCCAGTAAGTAGCTTTGTAACACTAATCAAAATATCACCTCACTATTCTACAGATTCCTTCACCCTGTCATAAATTATATCTATAATTCTTTTATAAGCTAGTATTAGGATACCATTCATAAAGACTACTTAAAGACTACTTAAAGACAACTCAATTGCAGCTATTGTCAGTTCAATATCCCTGTCATCATGTGCATCAGTTAAAAACATTACTTCAAACTGTGATGGAGGAATATATACCATACTATTATGCATTACTTCAAAATACCTCGAAAACAGTTTAGTATCTGACTGCATTGCAGTTTTAAAATCATTAACACAAACATTTGAAAAGAATGGACATATCATAGAACCTATCCTGTTTACATGAATAGGAATACCATACTTTTTTGCAATTGATTTATATGCGTTTTCAATAGTTAAGGCTTTATTTTCAATGTTGGTGTAAATATAAGGATTGTTCCTAAGTAATGTTAATGTCTTTATTCCTGCCGCCATTGCTATAGGATTTCCCGAAAGTGTTCCTGCTTGATAAACAGGTCCAGTGGGTGATACCATGCTCATAATATCCATTCTTCCACCGTATGCACCTACAGGTAATCCCCCTCCGATTATTTTCCCAAGTATAGTCAAATCAGGAGTTATATTATATATGCTTTGGACAGCACCATATTTTAATCTAAAACCAGTTATTACCTCATCAAATATTAAAACTACTCCATATTTATTTGTAAACTCTCTTAAAGTAATCAAAAATATGGGGTCTGGTAAAATAAGCCCCATATTGCCTGCAATAGGTTCCACAATTACTGCTGCTAATTTTGTACCGAAATGTCTAAAAATTGTTTCTAATTCTTCACAATCATTATATGAAGCCACCATTGTATTTTTAGAATAGTCATTTGGGACACCCGCACTTGTTGGAACTCCTGTCGTTAGTGCCCCTGATCCAGCTTTCACCAGCAAGCCGTCACTATGCCCATGATAACATCCCTCAAACTTCAGAACCATATCACGTTCAGTAAATCCCCGTGCAAGTCTTATAGCACTCATGACAGCCTCAGTCCCTGAGTTTACCATTCGAACCATTTCTATCGAAGGAATTGCATCGCAAATCATGCTAGCAATCAAAACCTCATTCTGGGTAGGAGCACCGAAACTCGTCCCATTTTTCGAGGCTCCAATTATCTCACTTACCACTTCTTCATTTGCATGTCCAAGAATGATTGCTCCCCATGAAGAAACATAGTCAATAAACTCATTCCCATCTACATCAAAAATCTTTGACCCATTTGCTCTTTTTATAAACGGAGGAGTTAAACCCACCGAACCATAAGCCCTTACCGGGCTATTTACTCCACCTGGTATTAGTTTCTTTGCACTTTGAAAAAGTTTTATTGATTCTTCTTTAAGCACCTAATTTCCACCTCTTATCCAGTCAGCTAATTGTTTTGCAAAATAAGTTATAATAAGTTTTGCACCTGCTCTTTTTATTGCAGTTACTAATTCTAATACCGCACTTTTTTCATCTATCCAGCCATTAGAAGCCGCTGCTTTTATCATAGAATACTCGCCGCTAACATTATATGCTGCAATGGGTACAGGGTATCTGTTTTTAATCTCGCTAATTATATCAAGATATGCTAACGCTGGTTTAACCATTATTATATCCGCTCCCTCAGATATATCGAGCTCTACCTCACGAAAACTTTCAATTTTATTGCAGTAATCCATTTGATAAGACTTCCTGTCTCCAAACATAGGCTTTGACTTAGCTGCATCACGAAATGGACTATAAAATGATGATGCATATTTCACGCTATAAGCCATAATTATTTTATCTAAATAATTATTCTCATCCAATGCCTTTCTTATTGCACCAACCCTTCCATCCATCATATCTGATGGAGCTATTATATCGGCTCCAGCTTCTGCAAAACTTAGTGCAGATCTCACTAAAGCTTCTACAGACTCATCGTTTAGAATCTGCCCATCACTTGATGTTATGCCGCAATGTCCATTGGTTGTGTACTCACACAAACACACATCAGCAATAAACAAAAGATTTGGAAAATGTTTTTTCCCTTCCTTTATTGCTCTTTGTACTACACCTTCAGGGCTATATGCTAAAGACCCCAATTCATCCTTTGATGATGGAATCCCAAACAATAAAACCCCAGGAATTCCGAGTCGACTTACCTCTTCTAGCTCTTTTAAATAAACGTCAATTGACATATGAAAAATACCCGGCATAGAAGGGATCTCATTCTTTACTCTAATTCCTTCAACAATAAACATGGGGTATATTAGATCATCAAATGATATAGATGTTTCTCTTACAAGTCTTCGAATGTTAGAGTCATGCCTTAGTCTTCTAGGTCTTTTTATAAGATTCATATATTTCTCCTACAAATTGATTAACTTACTTACCAATCCACTAATAGTATACTCATCCGCAGTTACATGCACATCAATCCCATTTCGCCGAACAGTTTCAGCTGTTACTGGTCCTATACAAATTACTCTGGCATTTATTTTCCTAATCCCATCAATACCAATTAGTGAAATAAAATTTTTTACAGTTGACGAGCTGGTAAATGTAATAAAGTCAACCTTCTTATCTCTAAACAAATTATCAATCTGATCCTTAAACCTATCTTCAACTACTGTTCTATAAGCAGTTAAAGCTTGTACATCAATTCCGTTCTCTAAAAGCCAATTTACAAGATTCTCATCAGCTATATCGGCACGAACGAGTAAAACCTTCTCACCTTTTTGTAATATCCTAAGAAGACCCTCTAAAAGTTTTGGCGACGTAAACTCCTGCGGCATATAATCTACAATGATCCCCAATTTTTGTATCTCAGCAGCTGTTACTTTACCTATGGCACATATTCTTATTCCGGAAAGTCTTCTTATATCAATACACTGTTCTTTCATTCTTGTAAAAAATGCTATTACACCATTAACGCTAGTAAACACCAGCCATTTAAATTTATCAATATTAGATAAAGTCCTATCAAATTCTACGTAGTTCTCCAGTTTTTCGATTCTAATTGTTGGAAACTCTATTACATCTGCGCCATTTGCCTCTAGCATATCCACAAGTATACTCGCTTGTTCCCTTGCACGAGTTACTACTATCGTCTTGCCTATAAGTGCGCCTTTTGGATACCAAGACATTTTCTCTCTTAAATTAACAACATCTCCAATAACAGTAACTGCTGGCGAAGTCATACCCGCTTCACTAATCTTCTTTGAAATATCAGCAAGCGTACCAATAATAACTTTTTGCTTGGGAGTAGTACCATCCTTTATTACAGCCACAGGAGTATCCTGATTTTTCCCATTTTGTATAAGGCTACTAGTTATAAAATCAAGGTTTTTTATACTCATTAAAAAAACGAGTGTCCCTTCAGTCTTAGCTAAAACATCAAATTTTATGACACTTTCTTCTTTTTCAGGTCTCTCATGCCCTGTTATAATATTTAAAGAAGAACAATAATCCCTATGAGTTACAGGAATTCCGGCATATGCAGGTACAGATACAGCGGAAGTAATACCAGGTATTACTTCAAACTCAATCCCGTTTTGTACAAGGGTCTCTATTTCTTCTCCACCCCTCCCGAAAACAAATGGATCTCCGCCTTTTATCCGTGTAACAATTTTCCCTTCTTTAGCATGATCAACTAAAATTTGATTTATACTATATTGAAGTACTGTATGATGATCAGGCATTTTACCTACAAAAATCAATTTGGCATCTAATTTAGCATACTGAAGTATTCTTAAATTTATCAATCTATCATAGACTATAACATCGGCTTTTTGTATGCATTCCACAGCTTTTAGCGTTATTAATTTTGGATCTCCTGGCCCTACACCAGCTATAAATACCTTGCCATATTTATTCACTGTTATGCCTCCATATCTTTTGTAACTTTTTCAAGTATTATATAAGAAAGCTTTTTGCCAAGAGAAACAGCATCTCCTTTATTTCCTTCTACATAAGCTTTATATAATTTATTATTTCCTTCTGAGGCATACATCGCATTAATCTTCATTAGATTTTCTTCAATAACCGCATGTGCTGCTATAGGAGTCGTACATCCACCATTTAGAGCTATCATATATTCCCTTTCAGCTTCAGCTATCAAAGCAGATTCATTACAATGTACACTATCTAAAATATACGAGATATCATCTCCTTTTCGTGATTCTATTGCAAGTATTCCTTGCCCTATTGCAGGAATAATCTCATTAACGCTAAAATAATGTACACATTTTTCTTCAAGCCCAAGCCTTTTAAGCCCTGCAGCAGCTACAATAATAGCATCATATTCATTATTCATAAGCTTTTTTATTCGAGTCATTACATTACCCCTAAGTGTCTTAATTCTTAGATCAGACCTTTTTCCCAAAAGTTGAACCTCTCGCCTGATACTGCTTGTACCCAAGACTGCGTCTTTCTTTAGTTCATAAAACCCTTTCCCATCAGCCGTAACCAATACATCACGAGGATCTTCCCTTTTTGAATACGCAGAAATAGTAAGTCCATTATGTATTCCTACAGGTATATCTTTCAGGCTATGTACTGCAAAATCAATATCTTTATTAATTAAGGCATTCTCAAGTTCCTTTATAAAAAGACCCTTTCCACCCATTTTTTCAAGTCTTGTGTCAAGCATTACATCCCCACTTGTACTTATACCTACTATCTCAAAATCTAATTCTGGATGAGTACTTTTTATAGTATCTACAACCCACTTGCTTTGAGCCATCGCAAGATCACTTTCTCGGCTTCCAACCCGAATAGCACGCTTCATATCTATAACCCTCACAGTAAATATTGATTTAGTCAATCTATAATTCTACTTCGAATATTTTACTTAAACCCTTAACATAATTTTTATTATTGGGATCATCGGTATAATCTTTAATACTATATATAAACTTGTTCATAACCTCTTTAGTTAGACTTGTCATCATTTTATCGATTAAATCGATATCTTGCTGGTTTGACAATTTGAGCCTCAAAATAATTTGCTCTAATTTATCGCATTTTATAGTCTCTAAGAATCTTTCAACCTCAGTAGCCAGTGGAATAATATTCCTAAATCCAAACCATTTTTCAAACTCAACAACATATTCTTCAATTATTTCCTCAGCTTTGGAAAATTCCAAAAGCCTTTTTTCAAGGCTCTCTTCTGACTTAGATTTTAAATCGTCAATATTATAATACTTTGCAAATGGAATCTCTTTAACTCTATAATCTATATCTCTTGGAACAGCTAAGTCTATAAAAATGCGTTCCCTTAAATCATTAACTTGCGCCTTAAGCTTGTCCCAAGTAATAATCAAATGCGGACTTGATGTTGCACTAATAACAATATCACACTCATTAATAATCTTATACTTCATATCTAAATCAATGTTGTAAACACTCTGGTACATCTTTGATAAATCTTGGGCCTTACACTTAGTCCTATTGGAAATATATATCTTTGCAATTCCAGTAGCTATCAGATTTTTCATTGTAGTAATCCCCATTTTACCAGTACCTATAATTAAAGCAGTTTTTGATTTTAAACTTTCGCCATAATAATCACAAAGCAACTTTATAGCAACAGATCCAATAGAAACGGAGTTCTTTGAAAGACCGGTATTTGTTTTTATTTTTTTAGAAGCCGTAATAGCTAAACGAAATGCCGTATTTAAAACGCTTGATATTGAATGCTCTTCATGTGCCAAATTATGTGCTTCCTTTACTTGACGTAAAATCTCATCTTCACCCAAGACCATTGAATCAAGACCACTTGCAACCCTAAAAAGATGCCTCACTACTTCAATTCCTTTAAAGGTATAAAAGTATTCCTTCATATTATTTATATTTACTTCTTGAAAGCTGCATAAAAACATTTCAATAACATCATTATTTAAGCTTAAATCCGAGGCATATAAGTAAATCTCAGTCCTATTGCATGTTGACAATATTATACATTCATCAACCCCATCTAATTTTAGAAACTCCTTTAAAGCATTTCTTTGATTTTCTTTTGTTAAGCTAAATTTTTCTCGTATATCAATTGATGCATGTTTATGATTTACACCTACACATATTAGTGACATTAGATTAGCCTCATTTCATTTGCACCTTTTAAAAATCCTTATTTTTCATTTGCCAAATATATGTATATAATATTATATTATATTATATACTGCCAGATTATTTATTGTTGCTTTTACAAATAATATTATTAAAAATTGGAGGTCAGACATGAACAAAAGATTCAAAAAAATAAGTTCCTTTATCTTGATAGGAATTATTATTATTATTCAGTCATTAATTCCGGTTTTCGCAGAACCTAACAATACAAGTTCAAATCATGATACCTTAGTACAGGTTAGAAAGTATTTGAATGAAGAAAAAAACATTGAAAATGATTCAATAACGTGGAATGATCAGAAGAGGGAGATTCTTGTTTATGGTAAAGTATTAGATATAACAAACCTTCAAATTATTAACAACATAAGTTATGCTAAAGAAAATGATTTGATAGAGGGTATAAAATCCGCATTTTCATTGGATGATGCAAATGATTTCGGATATGGTTTTATAAAACTTAAGACAAAAAAATTAGATGACTATGATGCAAATGGAATAGTATATATTCACATCAAAACTCACGCAACCCTTCTATTTGTACAAAATAATGATGAAGAAAGATCATTTGGTATCGGATTTAAGACAATACCCTTTGACAATTCAGGTGTTAACCATGTTATTGAGCATTCAGTCTTGAATGGATCAAAAAATTATTCGGTTAAACACCCATTTGTACTTATGCAACAGCAGTCTCTAAGTACATTCCTAAATGCAATGACATACCCTGAATTTACTGTTTATCCCGTTGCTAGCAAAAACGAGAAAGACTTAGAAAACCTTATGAAGGTTTATCTGGATGGGGTATTTTTCCCAAAGGCACTTGAAAATGATAATATATTTAGACAAGAAGGCATAAGATATGAAATCAATCCTGAGAATAAGAAAATCACAGCAAATGGAACAGTCTTTAGCGAAATGAAGGGTTATTACTCTGATCCAAAAACAGTTTTATTTTATAATACATTTGAGAATCTTTTTCCTGATACTGATTTGAAATATGAAGCTGGTGGTAGACCTGAAGATATAATTAATCTTACCTACAAAGAATTTACAAATGTATATAAGAAAAATTATAAACCCTCAAATAGTTTTATTTTCTTATATGGAGATCTTGATATTAATAAGTTTCTTAAAATTATAAATGAAAATTATTTATCAAAGTTGGATACAGCAAGAACAAAGATAAACATTCAAAAACAAACCCCTTTTAATAAGAAAGTAAAGAAAACTACTACCTATTCAGCAATTGATAATGGAAGCAATGGTAAAACTTACTTGATGCTAAGTTATGCAACCTCTGACCTGACTGATTTGAACGATACTATGGGTTTGAATTTTTTACAAACACTTTTCGAAACTGATAGCTCACCTATCAAAAGAGCATTAATAGATAGTAATCTCGCTGAGAATATTTCTTTCTCATTTGTAGATGACTTTCCTCAGACAGTTTTTAGTATTTCAGCTGAAAATATCAAAGAAGGCGATGTATCCAAGTTCGAAAAATTAGTGGAGGGGGAGCTTAGAACAATAGCGAATAAAGGGGTACCACAGCAACTGATAGATTTAGTTTCTAATAAGTATAAGCTATCTACTATAATGTCGAAACAAGCGACTAAAAAAGGACCAAAAATAAATATCGATGCATTAAAAGGATGGTTTTATGATGATGATCCATATGCACTTCTCTCAAGTGACGAGGTTATGAAAAATATAAAAACAAAATTTAATAAACAGTACATGAGTAATCTAATCAATAAATATTTACTACACAATTCACACTCTTGTGAGATATTTATGCAGTCAAGTACTGATAAGACTGCACTACAAAAAGCTTTGGATGCGAAGATAAGCTCAATTGGGAAAGAACAGATGCATATGATTAAAGAAAATGCAAAAAGATTTAATGATTGGCAAAACACTCCAGATACCGCCGAAGACCTTGCGAAGGTACCAGTTCTTAATATTTCAGATATTAATACAAGTGTAGAGCAAATTCCCTCTAAGATAGAGAATATTAATGGGATAAAGTTTGTTCATAATCAATTACCTACAAATGATATTGTATACTGTAACATGATATTTGATATATCAAATATCCATTTGGAGGATCTGCCATATTTAAACTTTTTTGCATCTTTACTTGGGAAAATGGATACAAATAAATATGACTCTGAGACCCTGGATGCTTTAATTGGGAGTACAGCAGGAAATATAAGCTTTACTATAAATCCATTAGCAAAATATATGAGTTTAAATGACTTTTCACCAAAATTTGTTGTTTCCTTTCCTTATCTATCAACAAACGTTAAAAATATTAAAGATATTTTAAGTGAAATCATTTTAAACACCAAATTCTCCGACAAATCCAGAATTCTTGAGTTGGCAAAACAAGCACGGGCTTCTATTGAAGAAGATATAAAACAAAATCCAGAATATGTAGCAAGAACCGATGTATTAAGTAAAGTTACTAAAGTAGGAGAATACAAAGCAAAGTACTACTCTAGGTACCTTTCTTATTATAACTTTTTAAATCAAATGATTAGTAATTTTGATACAAAATGGGATGAGCTACAGACGAAATTAAACTATTTAAAGGATAATGTTTTTTCTAAAAATGGTCTGATACTGGGTTTAACAGGAAGTGATAAGGAATTTGAAGAGTTCAAAAACAACGTCTCCATTATTATATTTGATAATCTGATAGAAGGACTACCTTACGATAAGGAGCCAAAC
>CAVYEU010000063.1:0-28355 GCA_963767415.1 uncultured Eubacteriales bacterium | reverse complement strand
GTATTGCTATTGAATTTATTTTCAAATAATATTGTAATTGGAATAGATGCTAAAGATGGAATGGTTGCGATTGAAGGATGGGCAAAGGTAAGTGAGTTTACTTCTATTAGTTTTGCAAAGAGAATTCAAGACCTAGGCAGCAAAATAATCATTTATACTGATATATCAAAAGATGGTATGCTTATGGGACCAAACCTTAAGGCGATTGAAGAAATGGTTACATCTGTTGATATGCAAGTTATAGCAGCGGGAGGAGTAAGCAGTCTAGAAGATATCAGGCGCTTAAAAGAGATTGGAGTAAATGGAATAATAATCGGAAGAGCGTTATATACAGGCGACATTGATCTTAAAGAGGCTATAAAGATTGCAAAGACATAATTAATGGAATAATAATTCCAGATTTTAAAGAAAGGCGGTAGCAAGAATGTGCTTACAAAAAGAGTAATACCTTGCTTAGATGTTCATGCTGGTAGAGTTGTAAAAGGGGTTAATTTTTTAAATATAAAAGATGCTGGAGATCCTGTTGAAGTGGCTAAGATTTATAATAGAGCAGGAGCGGATGAGCTTGTTTTTTTGGATATAACAGCATCGAGGGATGCAAGGTCTATCATGCATGATGTTGTGAGAAAAGTGGCTGAGTGTATATTTATACCCTTTACTGTAGGTGGTGGAATTCGTAGTATCGATGACTTTCGTAAAATTCTAAAATTAGGTGCGGATAAAATATCAGTAAACTCTGCTGCAATAAAAAATCCTGAGCTTATTTCTGAGGCTGCTTGGAATTTTGGAAGTCAGTGTGTTGTTGTTGCTATTGATGCCAAAAAACGAGAAGATAAAGAAGGTTGGGACGTATATCTAAATGGTGGCAGAATAAATACTGGAATTGATGCAGTTTCTTGGGCAAAAGAAACTGCAAGGCTTGGAGCTGGAGAAATTCTTTTGACAAGCATGGATTGTGATGGGACGAAAGATGGATATGATATTCGACTTACTAGACTAGTATCTCAAAGTGTTGATATACCAGTGATTGCTTCAGGTGGAGCAGGGCAAATGGAACATTTCTATGATGTATTGACTGATGGTTGTGCTGATGCTGTTCTTGCAGCTTCCTTATTTCATTATAAAGAAATAGAGATTAGTACTTTAAAGAATTATTTATCAGATAAGGGAATAAAGATTAGAATGTAGGAGGGATATAATAATGAGTGATATCTTGTCAAAATTTAAATTTGACGAAAAAGGCTTGATTCCAGTAATAGCCCAGGATTTCGAGACTAATAAAGTTCTTATGTTGGCCTATATGAACGAAGAGGCAATAAAAAAGACTATTGAGATGAAAAAAGTTCATTATTATAGTAGGAGTAGACAAAAGCTGTGGCTAAAAGGAGAAACCTCGGGGAATTTTCAACTATTAAAATCAATGAAGTTAGATTGTGATGGAGATACAATATTAGTAAAGGTTAAGCAAATAGGAGTAAGCTGCCATACTGGGAATGAAACCTGTTTTTTTAATGATTTATCTGATAATGTAAATGAAAAAGAAACATTGGATCAAAGTGAAATTAGTGATCCTGTCCATAAAAAAATTCAAACCTTAAGTAACAGTGTTGGAATTCTTTTTGAGGTGTTTGATGTAATTAAAGATAGACTACAAAACCCGAGAAAGGGATCGTACACGAATTATCTTTTTGATAAAGGGATTGATAAAATTTTAAAAAAGGTTGGAGAAGAGGCTTCTGAGGTAATTATAGCAGCAAAAAACGACTCAAAAGAAGAGATGAGGTATGAGATATCTGATTTATTATATCATTTAATGGTCTTAATGGCAGACAAAGATCTAGAATTGAATGATGTCTTTGAAGAGCTTGAGAGGAGAAGGTAACATAGGGACGGTGGGGACAGGACGGGGTTATTGGGATGACAGGGGAGATGACAGGGGACGGGATGACAGGGGAGATGACAGGGGAGATGACAGGGGACGGGATGACAGGGGACGGGATGACAGGGGACGGTTCCTTGACACATACATGTATGTGTCAAGGAACCGTCCCCTGTCATCCCGTCCCCTGTCATCCCGTCCCCTGTCATCTCCCCTGTCATCTCCCCTGTCATCCCAATAACCCCGTCCTGTCCCCACAACATTACGATTCTGGTTCAATAAGTCCATAATTTCCATCATGCCTTTTATAAACAACATTTACATTTTTAGTATCCGGATTTAAGAAAGCAAAGAAATCATATCCCCTCAGATTCATTTGAAGTATGGCTTCCTCTGCATCCATCGGTTTAGCCTCAAATTTTTTAGAACGTATAATTTTAAAATCTTCATCTTCATCTTCATCTTCATCGTTTGAAAATTGAATATTTTCAAGTTTCAGCGTATTGTTATGTACTCTTTTTGCTAACTTAGTTCTGTATTTTTTTATTTGGTTTAATAAAATATCCACAACCTTGTCAATGGAAGCATACATGTCACCTTCGGTTTCTTCAGCGCGTAATACATATCCATTAAATGGTATTGTTACTTCAACCGTATGTCTCGATTTCTGTACATTCATCATAATATGGACTTCAGTATCTTTAGTAAAGAACTTTTCCAGCTTGCTAATTTTAACTGTTGCCCTTTCGCGTAAAGCACTTGTAATTTCAACATTTTTGCCGCTAATGATGTATTTCATGACAAACAGCTCCTTTCTTGGTAAAATGAAGTATTTATTGTTTCCTTTTATTATATAATTCTATACTATTAGGTAATCTTCCTTCAAGTCTTTTTAATATTAAATAATTTTTCTTAATTTTAATTTATATTTAAGAAGTGGGCAAATCATTCTTTGCCCAGTGGATTGTGCATAATAGATAGATAGAAGAATCTTTTGGATATGGTGTAGACTATGATATTATATTTACTTAAGATTACCTCCTGGTGGAAAACATAAGTTTTCTCACCAGAGGGGATTAGACTAAGCTTTAGGAACAGTTGGAAAATAAATTCCGATTCTTAAAGCTACAATTTTTTTAAATTACTACGTCATCATCATTTACAATAAATCAATTATTGCGCGTTCTTCGTTCTTGTGCTTTTAAAAAATTACAAGCTTTAAAAACCGGCTTTATTATTTAGCTGTTCCTATACACAAACGAAGGTTTCTATATTATTAACATTTGTTTCAAAGAAAATCCAATTATAGCCATTCCATCTATACCCAGAAACAGTTGATATTGATATACCTGTGATCATAGTCCAGAAACTACTCCCATCAATCATCCAAAGATAAGTCATTCTACTTGTACATGATCCGATAGGGCCAGGAGTAATCATTGGCCTAACTGGAATGTAATTTGGAGGCGCTACAGTTGGAGCTAATTGTCCATAGTATTGATACCCTGGATAATAAGATTGATAGCCAGGATAATAATAGCCAAAATGATGATAGCCAAAATGAGGATGGCCTGGATGATGATAGCCTAGATGATGAGTTCCTGTATGATGAACGCCCAGATGATGAGTCCCTGGATGATGAACACCCATGTGATGAGTACCCGGATGATGAGCGCCCATATGATGAGTACCCGGATGATGAGCACCCATATGATGAGTCCCTGGATGATGAGCACTCGGATGATGAGTCCCTGGGTGCTGATGCTGCTGACGCTCTTCTAAATCTCCAAAATCAAACATTATAATCACTCCTTAAGATTTACTTTTTATACTAATATATGTGGTTTCATAGGAATGAGTTACATAATTATACCTCCTTGAGATTAAAATTCGGGAATCAAAAAATTCGTGAATATTATTTGCGCATTTTGATTGAAGTTAAGTATAATTACTATTGTCATGCTTTTCAAAAGTGTGATGATGTGCACATTCGTTTATTTATTGTAGTATACTGTCTTAAATTTACTTTTAGGAGGCATATCATGCAGCTTACTGTAGCAGTACCATCTTTGAAACAAGCTTTAATGGAAAACAGAATACAACCTCAGACTTCGAAACAATTGTTAATTGAAAGTAGAATGCAACCTCTCACTTCAGTAACCAGAATACCTTTTAGAAATATTAGCGAATATTGTAAATCTGATCTTTATAAAGAAGAGAATGCTATCGATAAAATTTGTAGAGAAGATGCAGAAACAATTGCAAAGAGATTAGGAACTGATCTAGAAAAGGGACTTTCAAGTAAAGAGGCGGGAGTAAGACTTGATGAAATAGGTCATAACGAAATATCTGGATCTGAAAAACAAACAATACTCGGAAAAATATGGGAGAACTTTACCGAACCGTTGAACTTAGTGTTATTAGGTTCTGTGTCTTTATCTTGTTTGATGGGTAACTTTTTAGATGTAATAGGTATCCTAGGAACGCTATCTTTATCAACTTTTATATCGTATTACCAAGAGAAAGAATCGGAAGTTGCATCTGAAGAAACAGCAAGAAGACTCAGAGATTTCTTTAATGTTATAGTTTTCAGGGAAGGAAAAGAAATTCGGATAAAAAGACATGAGGTAACTGTTGGGGATATTTTAGTACTTAAAACTGGGGATGTTGTTCCTGCAGATGCTAGAATAATTGAAAGCAAAAATTTTAAAGTCTGTGAAGCAACATTAACAGGTGAAACAGAAGCTGTACATAAAAACGTTAATGCAATTAAATGCCAAGAGCTTAAAATAAAAAAAATGGAAAATATTCTTTTTTCGGGCACCTCGATTTCTAAAGGTACTGCAAAAGCCATAGTTATAGCAGTTGGAGAAAATACAGTAGCCGGAAAAGCGTTAAAAAATACAAAAGATAATTTCAATACTCCATTAAAAGATAAGTTGAAGGATTTAGCAGGGCTTATTGGTAAAACTGCTTTTTTAATAGTAAGCATTATTTTTTTGGCAGAAGTAGGTAAAGCTTATTTAAGCGGCTTACTTGTAGGAAGTGCATGGCAAATTATTATGACGTTAAAAGAACCTTTATCAAGAGCAGTTGCATTAGTTATTGCAGCAGTCCCCGAAGGATTACCAACAATGTTAGCAGCTACACTTAGTTTAAATGCAAGAGCAATGTCTAATAAAGGCATATTTGTCCAAAAACCTTATGCAAGCGAAGCAATTGGTTCGGTTGATATAATATGTTCTGATAAAACAGGAACGCTTACTAAAGGGAAAATGGAAGTTGAAAATGTATTTTTTAACAATTTCGATGTTGAAACAAAAAATATGTCACAAATACGAAATAATGTATTAATAAATAACTGTTGCATAAATTCAACCGCCATTATTGAACAAAATGGAGAACTAATAGGAGATAACACAGAATTGTCATTAATAAAATATGTTAATGACAATGGAGGGAATTATGAACAGATAAGGGGAAATATTACTAAAGAGCTTTATAAATACGAGTTTGATTCTTCAAGGAAAAAGATGGTCTCTACGGTGGTTGTAAAGGATAATAAAAATATTATTTATTCAAAAGGAAGTAGCAAAGAAATATTAAATTTATGTACTAAGATTCATATAGATAATCAAGATAAAGAATTTACATCTGAAATAAAAGAATATATTATTAATAAAATAGAAACATTACAAGGGCAGTGTAAAAGAATACTTACATTTGCGCATAGAGATATTGAAGATATAAGCAATTTTTCCCTAAATTGGGATGAAAATATAGAACGTGCAGAACAAGATCTTATATTCGATGGCTTTGTTTGCATTAATGATCCACTAAGGTGTAATATAAAATCTCAAATCTTAGTTATTAGAAATAAAGCTGGAATTAAAGTAAAAATGATTACTGGAGATGAATTGCCAATTGCTAAAGCAATTGCAACTCAGATTGAAATTGTAGACTTAGAGGGTGGTCGTGTACTTGAAGCTAAAGAGGCAGAGTATGTAGAAAAAGAAATAAAAAAGAGAATTGAGGAAAGTCTTAAAGCAATATGCAAGGAAAATGAGCAAATAATAGCTGAGCAACTAAAATATAAAATTTCGGATGATATTAAAATTTCACTCGAGGAAATAAGTTTAGGATCGAAAATATATCAAGCGGAAGAAATCAAATCAAAACATAATGAAGAATATTTAAAGAAAATTTATTTAAAATTAGGGGAGTTCATAGAAAAAATTGATGTTTTTGCGAAATGTACTTTAGAGACAAAGCAGATTATTGTAAAATTATTAATGGAATCTGGACATTCTGTAGCTGCTATGGGCGATGGGGAAAATGATATTCCAGCATTGAAGACTGCTGATGTTGGAGTAGCCATGGGTACTGGAAATGATATTGTAAAAGAAGCTGCAGGGTTAGTTATACTTGAGGAAAATGAACCTTTCGCAAAGCTAATTGAATCGATAAATTGGGGGCGGCAAATTTACGAAAACATAAGAAGGTTTATGCAGTTTCAACTTTCTGTAAGTTTTGTAGCTTTTGGCTTAACTATGGCGGCAACTCAACTAGGGTTTGGAATTCCGTTTACAACTTTACAATTGTTGTGGGTCAATCTTATAATGGATGGACCTCCAGCATTATCCTTGGGGCTAGAACCTGTAAGACCTGAACTAATGAATAAGTTGCCTGAAGAAAGAAACGCATCGATTATATCAAATGATATGCTTAAAAGAATTGTAGTAAATGGCTTATATATGTCATCTATGTTGCTACTTCTTATGAAGACTAGTTTCCTAGGTGGTACACTTCTGATGCAGCCAACGATTATATTTACTGCTTTTATATTATTTCAGGTCTGGAATGCATTTAATTGCAGAGAATTTAATGGCGATAGTATATTTGGACATTTATTTGAGAATGAAAAAATGCTGCTTATGAATATGTTAGCTGTACTTGGTCAAATAGCGATAGTTCAATTTGGAGGATCAATATTTGGTACCGTTCCACTAGATCCGATTATGTGGGCTTGGATTTTTGCACTTACATTTACTGTAGTAATATTTAGTGAGCTCTTAAAACTTGTAGAGTTTCTAGAGAATAAGACAACCGAATCGATAAGATTCATCTTAAAAGGAAAGAAGTTTAGTCAAAATCTTAGTGCTAGTGGTGTAGTTACAGTATCAGCATAAGGTGACAAAGGGACGTGATGACAGGGGACGGTTCCTTGACACACGCAACGCGTGTGTCAAGGAACCGTCCCCTGTCATCACGTCCCTTTGTCACAACAGTATAATATTTCAAAAATATTTCATTTTAAATATTTTGTTGTATTTTTCGCCATTCTTAGATAAAATAATTTCATAGGTTTAGTATATTATTAAATAAAATCTTCGTTTTTTTAAAGGAGGCTATGTACTTGGGGGGTAAGACATTTAGTCTTGTCTTGATAGGAGTAGTTGTAATCTTAACGTTAGCTCTTGCGATGTTAGCAGGGTTTGTATTTCTTGTTGGTGGTCATTCGACGGATAATACTACTGTATCGAATATCAGTAACAAAGTAAAAGATGCTAATGTTACACCAACTGAAGATCAATTGGCTTCGGAAAAGCTAACACCCGATAATTCTTACTTTAATTTAAAAAGTAATGACCCAAGTAAGATCTCAGTGCTTGCAGTTGATGTTGATATAACTTATTATATAAAAATTGATGGAGTTAAGAGTCCGGCTACTACGATCGCTTTTTATAACGACGAGATGAATGAGTACTTAAGCACGTATTTCTCTGGTCTTACAATAAATGATGTTATGAATCCTCAGACTAAAGAAAAAGCTAAAGAAGATATCACAAAGAGATTCAACGAAATTATAAATTCAAGTGCTACTAGTGATAAAGATAAGAAAACGTACATATATACAATAGTTTTTGGAAAATGGTTTTATCAGTAAGGCTCATAGAATAATAGCTGAACATTATTATTCCATGAATCTATAGGAAGGGGTGAGTTTGATGGGTGATGTTCTATCACAGAATGAGATTGATGAATTATTAAAAGCCCTGAATACTGGTGAACTTGATTTTCAACAGATACAAACTAATATTGATGAAAAAAGAAAAGTAAAAAAGCATGATTTTAGAAGACCTAGTAAGTTTGCAAAGGATCACCTTAAAACTTTACATATAATTAATGAAAACTATGCAAGACTTGTTACAAATTTTTTATCAGGATATTTAAGAACTTTGGTTCAGGTAGAGGTTATTTCAGTGGAACCTTTAGCGTATTATGAGTTTAATAACTCGATGTCAAATCCTGTTATTTTAGCGGTTGTTGATTTTGCACCTATGACTGGGTCTATAATTTTAGAGCTTGGTTCGAATATTGCTTATGCCTTAATAGATAGAATCTTGGGTGGGAGAGGATCGGCTATTGATAAAATAAGGGGGTTTACTGAAGTTGAATTAGCAATAATCGAAAGGATTATTATACAGATTTTAAATCTGATGTGTGAACCATGGGAAAATGTTGTTAGTATCCGTCCAAGACTTGAAAAAATAGAAACAAATGCTCAGTTTGCGCAGATTATCTCACCTAATGAAATAGTGGCACTGATAACACTTAGTGCGAGGATTGGTGAGGTTGAAGGGATGATAAATATTTGTATACCTCATATGGTTGTAGAACCAATTGTATCAAAATTGAGTACAAAATTTTGGTTTTCAAGTATTGAAAAAGAAGTCTCAGATGAAATGAAAGATGCAATTAAGAATAGAATAGAGAGTACAAAAATACCTATAACAGCAATACTTGGAAGAACATCTATTTCAGTTAATGAGTTTATTGAATTACAGCCAGGTGATGTATTACCACTAGATACAAATGTTAATGGAAAGCTTGATATTCTTGTTGGCGAATTCTTGAAGTTTTATGGAAAACCTGGAGTTAAGAAAAATAAAGTTGCTGTTAAAGTTATTGATGTTATAAGAAAGGAGGATGAGTAGTGTGGGGGAAATGTTGTCTCAAGCTGAAATCGACGCTTTACTAAATAGTGGGCCATCATCATCTAGTGATCCTGATGGTAGTAGTGATTCAGAGAACAATAACGACTCAAAGAGTAGTAGCTCATATAGAGATATTAAAACACTATTATCCCCACAGGAAATTGATTCTTTAACTAAGATTAGTAATACAAACATGGATAGTTCTGCTGCAACTTTAGTTACCTTACTTGGACAAAATGTAAGTATTACTACTTTGGCAATCGATTTAATATCAAAAGATCAGGTGACGACTGAGTATGAATCAGGTTTTGTTGCTATTAAGGTGGAATATACTCAAGGATTAAAAGGTTCTTATTTACTTATATTAAAAGAGAATGATGTAAAAGTTATAACTGATCTAATGATGGGAGGAGAAGGCTTAAATACTTCTGAGGAGCTAACTGATTTGCACATTAGTGCAATTGGTGAGGCATTGAACCAGATGAGTGGTTCTGCAGCTACTTCTATGTCAACAATGTTTGGTAAAAGAATTGATATATTACCGCCAAAGGCGTTTAGACTAAACTATGATTCTAGCGATTTGCAAGATGTACTTACCGGAAGCGATGAAATAATAAAGGTATCATTTAAAATGGTGATTGGCGAACTTGTTGATAGTGAAATTATGCAAATGATTCCAGTTTCTTTTGCAAAAGAATTAGTACATAATCTAATTAATGGGGAGAAGAAATCTCAGGCTGCGAAATCTCCAGAGACTAATAATACAAATACTCAAAGCAATCAAGTTCAACAACAGCAGCAAATGCCGGGAATGAATCAACAACCAATGGGTCAGATGTTTGACAGTACACAGCAACCAATGTATCAGCAACCGATGCAGCAAGGAATGTATCCCCAAGGTGGATATCCATATGGATCACAGCCAAATATGCAAGGACAACAATCCATGGGTAGTATGGGTCAAGAGCCAAGGAAACAGGGAATAAATGTTCAACCAATACAATTTCAAGCTTTTGAAGACAGTAGATTAAGTATCGAGAAAAAAAATATTAGTATTATAATGGATATACCACTTCTTGTTACAGTAGAGTTAGGAAGAACTAATAGACTTATTCGAGAAATTTTAGAGTATGGACCTGGTTCAATTATTGAGTTGGATAAACTTGCAGAAGAACCGGTTGACATATTGGTAAACGGCAAGGCTATAGCGAAAGGTGAAGTTGTGGTAATTGATGATAGCTTTGGTGTGAGAATAACAGATATTATTCATCCATCAAAAAGACTTTGATGTTTAATATATTCTACTGACGGTTACAAAATTACATTGTGAGGAGATGAATACCCTATGTCAAAAAGAGTACTTGTAGTTGATGATGCTGCATTTATGAGGATGATGATTAAAGATATTCTATCAAAGAATGGTTATGAAATAGCTGGTGAAGCTGAAAATGGTGCTCGGGCGGTTGAAAAATATAAGGAATTAATTCCTGATTTAGTTATAATGGATATAACAATGCCTGAAATGGATGGTATCGCAGCAGTTAAGCAAATTAAAAAAATCAGTAATGATTCTAAAATTATTATGTGCTCAGCTATGGGGCAACAAGCTATGGTTATTGAAGCTATCCAAGCAGGAGCGAGAGATTTCATAGTTAAGCCATTCCAGGCAGATAGAGTCTTGGAGGCTGTAAAAAAGATTTTGGGTTAAATTTTAATATAGCATATTCGTTTTGTAATTATTAGAATAGGAGTCACTAAAATGCAGGGGATTATTGGAGTAACAGTTAATATTATTCTATTTATTGGCATATTTGGATCGATCTTGTTTATAGCTTATGTAACAACAAGATATATTGGTAATAAAACCAGTAAAATGATGAAAGGCAAATATATCAGTATAATTGATTCAATAAGTATTGGGTTTGATAAGAATCTTCATATTGTAAAAGCGGGGGATCAATTTATTTTATTAGCATCATCAGGGAAAAATATTGAATACCTTACAACTGTGGCGATTGAAGACTATTATGTTGAAAATAATAATTTAGATAATAAAAATGATTTTAAAAAAATAGTTGATAAATATTTAAATGTATATAAGGATTTTAAAAAAAGCCAGGGTAGTAGCAAAAGGAAGGTTAAAGACATAGATTTAAAATTGTTTAATAATAATTTGAATAAGATTAAACATATGAATATTGATTACGAAAAACAGTTGAAAAAAAGTGGAGATGAGAATACAGAATGAGGAAGAAAGATAGGGAGTGGCAAATAATATTTTTGTACATATTATTAATAGCTTTAATTGGCTGTGTACATATAAATATTGTAAATGCTGAATTAGTTTTACCTAAAATTGGAATAAGCATTGATACAGCTAAAACTCCTCAGGATACTTCAACAAGTATTCAAATCTTACTCCTTTTGACGGTCTTATCTCTTGCACCATCAATAATTATTATGATGACCTCGTTTACAAGGGTAATAATTATTCTGTCATTTTTAAGAAATGCATTAGGAACGCAGCAGATGCCGCCAAATCAGGTTTTAATAGGGCTTGCATTGTTCTTAAGCCTTTTCATTATGAAACCAGTTATAGGAGATATTAATACTAATGCCTATGAACCGTACTCAAAAGGGCAGATAACTCAGACTGAAGGATTTGACAGGGCCCAAAAGATACTTAAAGGTTTTATGATAAGACAGACATCCAAAAAAGATATAGGGCTTTTTGTATCATTATCAGGTATTAAAACTCCAATTAAAGAAGAAGATGTAATTAATTTACCGATAACAACTATTATACCGGCTTTTTTAATAAATGAATTGACTATTGCGTTTAAAATTGGGTTTTTAGTTTTTATACCGTTTCTTGTTATAGATATGGTTGTCTCAAGTACGTTGATGGCTATGGGTATGATGATGTTGCCACCAGTTATGATTTCATTGCCTTTTAAAATATTACTTTTCGTAATGGTGGGTGGCTGGAATCTGATCTCCCAATCGATTGTAAGTAGCTTTTACTAATAAAGATGTGAGAGATCAGAGGTAATAAATATTGTAAAGGTGAGCCTATGTGTTTACTTAAGAGGTTAGAGGTGTCCTTATGGATCAGGGGGTTGTTATTGATTTAGCGCAGAAGTCTTTGATCGTGGTTCTACAGGTATCAGCACCGATGTTGGGGCTTAGCCTTATTGTAGGACTTGCTATAAGCATTTTTCAGGCAACAAGTCAGATTCAAGAACAAACGCTTTCATTTGTTCCTAAAATAATTGCAATTGTTGCTGGTATAGTACTTTTTGGATCTTGGATGCTTAAGGTATTAGTTGAATTTACACTTAGTATATATACTAATTTGAATCAGTATATAAGGTAAGTTAGAGAAAGAAGGTATTTTAAGTGGTTATTGATTTGGCTTATATAAATATCTTCTTATTGATATTTGTTAGAATAACTGGATTGTTTGTAATTTCGCCGATTTTTAGTAGGAGAAATATGCCAGGTGCTATTAAAATTGGATTTTCGTTAATGTTAGCTTTAATTTTAATTAATACGTTAAAAGTACAGGATATTCACATTCAGTATAATAATATTTTGGAGTATGTAGGTATTATTGCTAAGGAATTTTTAACTGGTTTAACTTTGGGATATGTTGCTTACTTAATTTTTACTGCTGTACATTTTGCGGGTCAGATTATTGATATGCAAGTTGGTTTTGGTATGGTAAACGTAATTGACCCGGTCAGTAATATTCAGGTGCCTATTACTGCAAACTTTTATTATATTATGGCGATGTTACTGTTTTTAGTTTGTAATGGACACCATGTTTTGATAAAAGCGCTTTTTGAAAGCTTTAATACTATACCAATAAATGGATCCTTATTTGGGGATTTTCTTTTATACAGATATTATGAAATTATGTGGAAATGTGTTTGTCATAGGATTTAAAATAAGTGCTCCTATTGTAGCTACAATACTAATTATGGATATTACTATTGGAGTTCTTTCGAAAACTATTCCACAGCTAAATATTTTTGTGGTGGGCATGCCTTTAAAGATTATTTTAGGAATTGTTGTACTTATAATAACTTTACCAAATTTTTTAAGAATTATTCAAATACTTATTATGCAGATGGATGTAAGTATGGCAGAACTTTTTAAAGACATGGTAGAATGAGGGTGTTGCTTTTGGAGAGGTACTATTTATTGAACCTTCAGCTATTTGCTGGAGGTGAGGGAAATAAAACTGAAAAGGCTACCCCTAAAAAACGGCAAGAAGCGAGGAATAAAGGGCAAGTGCTTCAAAGTAGGGAGATTACAGCTGCGGCTGTATTAGTTGCAGTGTTTATTGGACTTAGACTATTCGGAGGGCTAATATATAATGAATTATTTAACTTTACTAAAAAAATATATACTGAATACACAAAAATTGAAGATTTTGCGTCGATTGATGTTTTATCAAAGCTTTTTGTAGAGATTTTGACAACTTGTTTTAAAACTATTGGACCAATTCTTGCAATTGCAGTAGGGGCAGGGCTTTTATTATCTTATGCACAGGTTGGATTTTTATTTACTGTAGAAACTCTAGGATTGAAATTTGATAGAATAAATCCTATTAATGGTTTTAAAAGATTATTTTCGGTTAAATCTGTTGTTGAATTAATAAAAGCAGTTTTGAAGGTAAGTGTTGTCGGATTTATTGTATATCTTTATATAAAGGATCAAGCAAGTATTATATTTAGCATGATGGATATGAACGTATTAGATATTGCAATAAACATTGGAATCATTTGCATGAACGTTTCTATTAGAATGTGCGTTGTATTGATTTTTTTGGGAGTTTTAGATTATATATATCAATGGTGGGATTATGAAAAAAGTTTAAAAATGTCTAAGCATGATATAAAAGAGGAATTTAAACAAACAGAAGGAAATCCGGAAATTAAGTCGAAAATAAAACAAAAGCAACGACAGATGTCGCTGAGAAGGATGATGCAAGAAATACCGCAAGCTGATGTTGTTATAACAAATCCGACGCACTTTGCAGTAGCAATAAAGTATGATCAAAAGGTAGCAGATGCACCAGTGGTTTTGGCAAAAGGGCAGGATTTTATTGCTTTTAGAATAAAGGAAATAGCAAAAGAACATAACGTAAAAATTGTTGAAAATAAACTTTTAGCAAGAACCCTCTATAATACTGTAGAGATTGGACAAAAAATACCAGAAGAGCTTTATCAAGCAGTTGCAGAAATACTAGCATTTGTATATCAGCTTAGAGGTGAGAAATTAGATGTTAGAGGTGAAAACAAAGCATTGTAAAAGTAGTCTATTTATTAAAAGAATGGGGGCGAAAAGATGAAATTTAGGGACATTTTTATAGCTGTATTAGTTGTTGTTGTAGCTTTAATAATTATTATTCCAATACCTAGTTTTATCTTGGATATTCTTCTTGCGGTTAATATTTCATTAGCATTGGTTATTCTTTTAAATGCTGTTTATGCTAAAGAAGCCCTGGAGTTATCTATTTTCCCGGCGATCCTTCTTTTTACTACGGTATTTAGACTTTCTTTGAATATAAAATCAGCAACATTAGTTTTGTCGCAAGGTGAAGCTGGTAAGGTTATTGAAGGATTTGGTACTTTTGTTGCCCAGGGTAATATTGTTGTTGGTTTTCTTGTATTTTTGATAATAATGATCGTACAGTTCTTAGTTATTACTAAAGGTACTGAAAGAGTATCTGAAGTTGCAGCTAGATTTACATTGGACGCTATGCCTGGTAAGCAAATGGCTATTGATGCTGATTTAAATGCAGGGCTTATAAATGAGGTTGATGCGAAGAAAAGAAGACAAAAGATCCAAAGCGAAGCTGACTTTTATGGATCCATGGACGGTGCTACCAAGTTTGTAAAGGGTGACGCTATCGCTGGTATAATTATAACTTTCTTAAATATTATAGGGGGTATAATTATTGGTGTTGTTATGAGGGGCGAAGATATTGCGGGTGCTTTGTCAAATTATACTATATTGACAATCGGAGACGGCCTTGTAAGTCAGATACCTGCGCTTTTAATCTCTTTCGCTACTGGTCTTATTGTTACTCGTGCGGCATCCGAAGGAGATTTGAGTAGGGATCTTATAGCTCAAATTGCAAGTAATCATAAGGTCTTCTTTATTTCTTCTGCATTTTGTGCGATTCTCGCAATCCCACTACCTACAATACCATTTTTAACCTTAGCAATAACATTGACATTTATTGGATACCGACTTATGAAGCAAAAAGAAGAAGCACAAAGACAAGAAGAGGTACAGATAGAAGAAACACAGGTTGAAGAAATACGTAAACCAGAAAATGTTGTAACGCTTCTTCAGGTTGATCCTATTGAATTAGAATTTGGTTATGGAATTATTCCTTTGGCAGATGTTAACCAAGGAGGAGACCTTTTAGACAGAGTTGTCATGATTAGACGGCAATTGGCTTTAGAATTCGGTATGATTGTTCCTATAATTAGATTAAGAGACAATATTCAATTGTCACCAAATGAATATGTTATTAAAATAAAAGGTGTTGAAGTAGAAACAGGGGAGCTCTTGCTGGATCACTTCCTGGCAATGAACCCTAGTGGTATAGAAGATGTATTAGAGGGGCTAAAGACTACAGAACCTGCATTCGGGTTACCTGCCGTTTGGGTTTCTGCAAGTAAAAGAGATAGAGCAGAAATGCTTGGCTATACTATTGTAGACCCGCCTTCAATTATTGTTACTCACTTAACTGAAGTTATTAAAAAGTATGCCCATGAATTAATAGGAAGACAAGAAGTTCAAACGATCATTGACAATGTTAGACAAAATTATCCAACTATTGTTGATGAACTTGTACCAAAGATAATGACAATTGGTGAGATTCAAAAAGTTTTATGCAGTCTATTAAAAGAAGGTATATCAATTAGAGATATGGTTACGATCTTAGAAACGCTTGCAGATTATGCACCTATAACTCATGATTCAGATATGCTAACTGAGTATACTAGGCAAGCATTAGGGAGAGCTATTTCAAAGAAATTCTTGAAAAACAGAAAGGCAAGTGTTATTACAATCGATCCTCAGCTTGAGCAGGTAATTATTGAATCTGTGCAAAAGACTGAACATGGTTCATACATTACTCTTGAACCAAGTGTTAGTAATTCTATTATTAGTAGTCTTTCAAGACATGTTCAAAAACTTGTTCAACTAGGTGAGCAACCAATTGTATTAGCTTCTCCTATCGTTAGACTATACTTTAAAAAATTAACCGAAGGTTTTTTACCAAGTCTTACAGTTCTTTCATATAATGAAATTGATCCTAATGTAGAAGTTCAATCGATAGGGGTGGTGAATATATAAAATGATTATTAGAAGATACACAGGAAAAGATGCTCAAGAAGCTATATTAAAAGTAAAAATGGATTTAGGCAGCGAAGCAGTTATATTTAGTACTAAAAAAATTAGACAAAAGGGTTTCTTGAAAATATTTAATAAACCAATTGTTGAGGTTGTTGCTGCGATTGATGAGTTTAATAAAAATCTTAATAAGACGAAGCTCAAGACTGAAAATAAAAATACAAATGAAAAAGAGATTGACTATGAGAAAAAAGATCAAAATGAAGCAAATTTTACAACCAATTTCACCCAAAAGGAGGGAAAGTTAGTTGAGTTAGAGAATAAAGTATCAAATATGGAGGCAATGTTAAAAAAAATATATGATCAAGTTCAGGTAAATACACTACCGGATTCAAAAAGAGAAAAACAAGAGGTGGAGCCTGAAAGAAAGAAACTGCCTAAAATATTTGAAATGTTTTTAAATAATCTGATTAAAAATGAAGTTGAGGCGAATATAGCTCTTCAAATAATTGATACAACGCACAAAAAATCACTTGGGAATACGAGTGTTAATGATATAGCTTCAATACTTTACAATGTAATTTCATGTTTTCTTGGAAAACCTGAAATGTTGAAGCTTAGAGAAGATGGCAAACCTACAATAATTATTTTTGTAGGACCAACAGGGGTAGGAAAGACAACAACACTAGCTAAGATTGCGGCGAATTATGCGTTAAATTATAAAAAGAGTGTTGGTCTTATAACGGCTGATACATATAGAATTGCTGCAGTTGATCAACTAAAGACGTATGCAGAGATACTAGGTATGCCAGTGAGTGTTATTTTTGGAGCTTCTGAGGTAAGAGAGGCGATTAATCTATATAAAGATAAAGATATCATACTAATTGACACTGCAGGTAGGAGCAGTAATGATCATCAGCATTTTGAGGAAATTAAGGGTCTAATAGAAGAATGCGCTCCAGATGAGATCTATTTGGTACTCAGTACTACAACTAGTGCTAGAAATTGTCAGGATATTATTAAAAAGTATGGTTTCCTTAATGATTATAAATTGATTTTCACAAAGCTAGATGAGGCCCCAGTAACTGGAATGATCTATAATGTTAAGAACCTAACTCAAAAAAGTTTATCTTATATAACAACAGGTCAGAGTGTGCCTGATGATATCGAGATTGCGAATATCGACAAAATAACAAAAAATTTGTTAGGGAGTATAAAATAATATGATGGATCAGGCTGAGAAACTAAGGGAAATTATTGATACAATAAAAATAAAGCAAACAGCTCAACACGAAGAATCACTTCACAGTATTGTTTCTAAGACGGCTAAAATAATTACAGTCACAAGTGGTAAAGGTGGGGTTGGGAAAACTAATATAACGGCTAATTTGGGAATCATTTTAAGTGAGTTAGGATATAAAGTTACAATCTTAGATGGAGATTTGGGACTTGCAAATATAGATGTTTTATTTGGGATAATACCGGAATTTACTTTACTCGACGTCATATATAATAAAAAAAATATTTTACAGGTTATATCAAAAGGTCCAAGAAATGTTAATTTCATTTCGGGAGGGTCTGGTGTAGAAGAACTAATTAAATTAGAAAAAAATCAGCTTGACTTTTTTATTCGAAATATTACATTGCTTGACAAATTGTCCGATATTATACTTATAGATACAGGGGCAGGTCTTTCAGAAAGCGTTATGAAATTCGTTATGGCTGCAGATGAAGTTATACTGGTTACAACACCGGAGCCTACATCTATAACTGATGCATATGCACTAATAAAAATGGTTTCGGCGAGAGATAAAGAAAAATTAATTAAGGTTATTGTTAATAGAGCTGAAAGTAGCATTGAGGCTTGGGAGGTGCTAAACAGGTTGTCTGATGTTACAGAAAAATTCTTAAATCTAAAGCTCTACCCATTAGGATATGTACTTCATGATGATCTGGTTGTAAAGGCAGTTAAGATGCAGCAACCATTTACTATAAGCTTTCCCAAAAGTGTTGCATCAAAACAGATAAAGGAAATTAGTAGAAAATTGATTGAATTTGATGGTGAATATTTAAGTAATCAAAATAAGGGAATGAAAGGCTTTATAAATAAATTTTTATTATATTTGAGCAATTGATTTACTGTATATTTATCTATTCCTTAGGAGAAATATGGATGAAAATTGAACAATTAGAAGATTTACATGAGGGATTAGAATTAGAAATTATAAAATTATATAATAATATAGAAATTGTGACTATACCACTTAAAAGCAATTTGACAAGAGTAGTTGATAATAGTATTTTTATTATTAGTACAGTAAAATATTATGAATCGATTGATGAAATGGAAATAAGAAGTGATATAGAGATCTTATTTGTATATGGTGATAATGCATTTAAATTTAAAGCAAAAGTATTGGCTAAAGAAGTAAATTCAAATGATGATACTTTTTTAAGATTAATTAAGACAAGCCCATTTGAAAAGACGCAAAGAAGAGATTATTACAGATATGAATGTGTTTTAGATACAAAGTATAGGGTTATTGATAAATATGAAAATCAAAATGATGTTTTATATAAAGATGCTATTGTTCTTAATTTAAGTGGTGGGGGACTTTGTATGTCAATTAATAGTTCAATTGAGATTGAACAATCAGTTGAATGTATACTAAGGCTATACAAAGAAATAAGGGTTAGTGGCAAAGTTGTTTGGTTAAGCGAGAAGCAAAAAATTAATAATTGCAAAGAAATATTTTACGTAGGAATTTTATTTCTGACTATTAAATCTAGTGTTAGGAATGATATAATTAAATATATTTACAAAGAACAAAGAAAGTTGCTGTCCAAGATGTCAGGGATAGCAGATTAAAAGGTGGATTGACAATTATGAATAATCAGAAAAAGATAAGTGTTTTGGTTGTTGATGATTCAGCTTTTATGAGAAAAGTGATTGTGGATATTTTGAACAGTGACTCGGAGATTTCTGTAGTTGCTACAGCTAAAAATGGAAGTGAAGCGATTGACAGGGTCAAAGAATTAGATCCTGATGTCATAACGCTAGATGTTGAGATGCCTCAATTAGATGGGATAAATTGCCTTCCCACATTATTAGAAGTAGGTAGGGGAAATGTTGTTATGATTAGTAGTCTTACAAGGGAGGGTGCAGATATTACGATTCAAGCGTTAGAATTAGGTGCACTTGAATTTATTACTAAACCTACAAATATTTTTTCTAAACTTGGAGATTCACAAAAAAAAGAAATTATTGATAAAATAAAAATTGCAAGTAAATCAAGCCGGAAAAGGAAAATCTCTATGGCACAATTAAGTAGTTATTTAGTAAATAGTGAAGCTATGCTTCGATTGAAATCGCGAAGAGCGGAACTTGAAATAAAATCAATAAGAAAACAAAGAGAGGTATTTAAAACAGATGGATTATCAAATCTAAAAGGGATAATTGCTATAGGGATATCAACAGGAGGACCAAATGCATTGAGAGTATTAATTCCTATGATTCCTGCAGATATAGGAGCAGCTATCCTTATTGTACAGCATATGCCGCCTGGTTTTACAAAATCTCTAGCAGAGAGGTTGAATTCGGTTAGTGCTATTATTGTAAAGGAAGCTGAAGAAAATGATATTTTACAACCCGGCTCAGCGTATTTGGCACCAGGAGATTTTCATATGATCTTAGAAAAAGCTGATAATAATAATTTGAAAATTAAGCTTACTAAAGATCCGCCGGTTGATGGCTTGAGACCGTGTGTAAATATGATGATGAATTCTTTGAGCCAAACAAAAGTAAAAAATGTTATAGGAGTTATAATGACGGGTATTGGTAGTGATGGTAGTATTGGGATAAAGAATCTAAAAAGTAATAATAATGCATATATAATTGCTCAAGATCAAGAAAGCTGTGTTGTGTATGGAATGCCGAAGGAAGCAGTAAAAACTGGAGTTGTAGATGCAGTAGTATCGTTAGAAGAAATAAAAGATGAGATTATAAATAAAATGGAGGTGTTTAAGTAATGGACATGAGCCAATATCTAGAAATATTTATTGAGGAAACGAAGGAGCATTTACAAGATTTAAATCAATCTCTATTACAATTAGAGGGAAACCCTTCGGATGTAGCGATGCTGAATGAAATATTTAGAGTAGCTCATACTTTAAAAGGTATGGCGGGTACTATGGGATTTACTAGAATGTCTCGGTTGACTCATGATATGGAAGATGTACTGCAAGTCTTAAGAACAGGAGAAGTAAAGATATCGACAAACCTTGTTGATGTATTGTTCAAGTGCTTAGATGCTTTGGAAAATTATTTGGATGGTATAATTAATACAAATAGTGAAGGAGAAGAAACATATGATGACATTATTAAAGCATTAAACAACTTAGCTAAACATTTGACTTCAGAAGCAAGTGAACTAGAAAAGGAAGAACTCAAAGAAGAAGTACAAAACATTACTGAAAATACAGCTGATTTTGAGCTGGATGAGTATGAACAAAATGCTGTGAACAAAGCTTATGAATTGAATATGTATGTATATAAAATAACCATTGTGTTAAGTAAAAGCTGTTTACTAAAATCAGCTCGAGTGTTTGTAATATTTCAAGCATTAGAGAGATATTCAGAAATTGTAAGATCTCAACCAAAGGTTGAAGATCTAGAGGATGAAAGGTTTAGATTCGAGTTCACGATTGTTGTTATAAGCAAAGAAGATAAAGAGGTGTTTATCAAAGAGTTAAACTCAATATCTGAGGTTGAAAAAGTAGCAATTATTGAGGTTGAAAAAACAAGTAAAGCTATTAGTTCTAAAATACAGGAGTTTGATTTAATAGATGGTAATAAAATTGAGATTCAAAGTACAGGTGGAGATAAGGCACAAGGATCTAATATTAAGACTAAAACAGGCAAGACTGTCAGGGTGGATATAGAAAGACTTGCAGTTTTGATGAATCTTGTAAGTGAACTCATAATAGTAAAAACTAGATTAGAAGGATTAAAAGGGATAGAAAGAACTCAAACATATAATGAGGCTATAGAATATTTAGAAAGAATAACCAACAGTTTACATGATGCTGTTATGAAAGTAAGAATGATGCCTATAGAGGCTGTATTTAATAGATTTCCAAGAATGATCAGAGACATTTCTCACGAAATCAATAAAGAAATTACGCTTATTATATCTGGTGAAGAAACAGAATTGGATAGGACTGTTATTGATGAAATCGGTGAGCCACTAATTCATTTACTCAGAAATTCTGCAGATCATGGTATCGAAAGTGCTGCAAGGAGAAAAGAGCTTGGCAAATCTGAGCATGGCCGTATAGATCTAAGAGCATATCAAGATGGAAATGATGTTGTTATAGAGGTTGAAGATGATGGACAAGGTATTAATATTGAGAAAGTTAGACAAAAAGCTATTGAAAGAAATTTAGTTGATAAGAATATTGCTGGCAATTTATCTCAGAAGGATATTATTAATTTTCTATTTGCACCTAGCTTCAGTACAGCAGATAAAATTACTGATTTGTCTGGGAGAGGAGTAGGTCTAGATGTTGTTAAAACTAAAATTGAGGCTTTAGGCGGAATCGTTGAAGTTGAGACAGGAATGGATAAGGGAAGTAAATTTATAATTAGATTGCCACTAACACTTGCGATAATTCAGGCACTTATGGTATTAGTTAGCGGAGAACAATATGCTATTCCTCTAAATTCAATTAAAGAGATAATCAATATTCGGCAATCAGAAATAAAACTTGTGCAAAAACAAGAAGTGATTTTATTTAGAAACATGGTTATTCCTTTGATAAGATTAGATGATGTTTTAGATGTTCCAAAGGATGAAAAACTCCAAAATGAACAACTAACTGCTGTAATAATTAAAAAAGGAGATAAGTTGTCAGGGCTATTGATTGATTCATTGATCGGACAACAAGAAATAGTAATAAAATCTCTTGGAAAGTTTTTATCAAGTATAAAAATGATCGCTGGAGCAACTATTTTAGGTGATGGAAATGTTGCATTAATTATTGACATTAATTATCTTGCATAAGGAGGAGTCATATTAATATGGATGAAAGATTGGATCTTAATCAAAATAAATACGTTGTGTTTTCTTTAGGAAAAGAGAAATATGGTATTGATATTCAGAAGGTTACAATTATTGAAAAAATGTTACCTATAGCAAGGGTGCCAAAGTCTGCAAATTATATAAAAGGAGTAATTAACTTAAGGGGGGAAATTATTCTAACTGTTGACTTAAGAATAAGATTTGGTTTCCCAGAGGCTAAATATTCTGATGATACAAGAATAATAATTATTAAAAACGGTGATATGTGTTATGGTATAATTGTTGATATTGTTGATGAAGTTATTGAATTACCTAGTGCCTCAATTGAGAGTGTAACGAGCGTCAGTACTGACTTATCAATGGACTACATTCTAGGGGTCGGTAAGATTGATGAGAAGATAATAATTTTACTGAATTTAGAAAAGCTTATAGTTCACCAAGATCTATAGTATTAGCAATAGGAGAATAATGTATATGACTAACGAATTTAATATAGCAAATTTAAACAACGCTCAAATGGATGTTTTGAAAGAGATTGGTAATATTGGTTCAGGTAATGCTATTACAGCATTATCAAAAATTCTTTTACGTAAAATTGGTATGGATATACCTGAAATTAAAATATTAAAAATAAATGAAATATGCGAAATTTTAGGGGGAGAGGAAATAACTGTAATTGGAATAGTTTTAAATATTTCAGGTGATATTTCAGGAGAGATGCTGTTTATTTTAAAACTTGATGCTGCTCAAAAACTTCTAGATGTAATTATGAAGAATTATGAAGATAGGAATCGGACCGAAAGTGATTTATACAAATTTAATGAAATAGAGTTGTCAGCCTTGAAGGAAGTCGGAAATATACTAGCAAGTGTTTATTTATCAGCTATATCGACTTTAACAAAGCTAAAGATCGTACCTTCAATACCGGATATTGCATGTGATATGGCTGGAGCGATTCTTAGTGTTCCTGCAATAGAAGCGGGACAGTATGGAGATTATGTTTTATATATAGCTAGCCAGTTTAAAGATGGAACTGCAAAACTGGAAGGAGATTTTTTCCTAATTCCATATTCAGATTCATATAGTATATTACTAAGAGCATTAGGGGTATAAATAATGGGAGAGCTAATTAAAGTGGGGATGGCTGATCTTAAAGTAGCAAAGTATCCAGATATGCTAACTACTTTAGGCTTGGGGTCTTGTATTGGAATTGCTCTATATGATAGACAAAAGGGAATAATTGGCTTAGCCCATATAATGCTACCAGAAAAACCTCAGAACAAAGATGCTGAAGTTAATGTTGCTAAATACGCTGATACTGCGATACTATTTTTAGTTCAAGAGATGGAGGATTTAGGGGCGAAAAAGAGAAATTTGGTGGCTAAGCTTGCAGGTGGGGCTAAGATGTTTTTAAGTAATCAATTCTCTGATGTAATGAAAATTGGTGAAAAAAATATAACTGCTTCAATAGAAAAGTTAACAGAATTAAATATATCAATTGTTGCGCAAGATGTTGGCGGAAATAAAGGGAGGACTATTGAGTTATTATCATCAGATGGTACTCTTATAATAAAATCATTAGGTACTGTTATAAAAGAAATTTGAAGTTCTTTGTTCCTAGGAGAAATAATTATGGAATATATTGAAAAGTTACCTATTATATTGGCCTTAGTAATGGCTATAGTTGTCGGAGTGGTAAGTATTTTACAGAATATTGAATTTAATAGTATTTGTGTTAGGCTAATTATAGTAATGTTGGTCTCATTTATTACAGGTGTTTATTTGAGAAATATATTTACTAAGATAGATAATGAACGAACTAAAAAGGAACAAGAGAATAAAAAAGAAGATATATAAAATGTTGAAAATTAGTCCTTTATGGGTTAATGTAAAATAAGATTAAAAAATATTTTATATAATGGAGGATTTAGATGTCATCCGTTAACGATAATAGACTAGATCTATGGAAGCAGTATAGTGAAACAAAGGATCAAGCTATAAGAGAAAAGCTGATAATAGAGTATGTATATTTAATAAAATACGTAGCAGGAAGGCTTAGTATTTATTTTGGTTCGAATGTTGAGTATGATGATATGGTTGGATTCGGCGTATTTGGGCTAATTGATGCGATTGATAAATATGATTTGACAAAAGGGGCTAAATTTGAAACTTATGCATCTTTAAGGATCAGAGGCTCAATAATTGATAGTATCAGGGAAATGGACTGGATACCAAGATCATTAAGGCAAAAAAGTAAAGAATTAGAAAGAACATATAGTGAACTTGAAAATGAGTTGGGACACTCTGCATCGGATAAGGAAGTCTCAACAAAACTTGGAGTATCTTTAGATGAATTTTATAAGCTATTGAATGATGTTAATGTCAGTTCAATGATTTCCTTAGACGAATTCTTAGATCAGAATTATGATGTTGGACCAAACCCAAATTCTTCAAATAAAGAGGAAAGACCCGAAGGGTATATTGAGATAACTGAATTAAGGGAGATCCTTGGTAACTCAATAAATAAACTTCCTGAAAAAGAAAAAATTGTTATTGCTTTATATTATTTTGAAGAACTGACTTTAAAGGAAATAAGTGCAATTATGAAAGTATCTGAGTCAAGAATTTCGCAGTTACATACAAAAGCGATTTTAAGGTTAAGAGGGAAACTGGCAAGACATAAATCATTTTTAGATGAATGATTTAAATATAAGCTTAGGGGGAAAGGTAAAATGAATAATTTCAATCCTAAAGGCGATAGATCTGGTAATATGAATGATGGTTATTATGAAATTGAGTATAAGACTGATGGCGTCTATTTGACTGTGTTTCCACCTATTGGAAAGGGCAAACGGCTTGAAGTAAAAGATATACTTGACAGGCTTACAAGAAAAAAAGTAAGAAACTTCAATCGGTCTTTGATTGAGACAAGTGTAATAAGGTCTGATAAAAGACAGATAAAAATAGCTACTGAACAAGAAGAAGAAAAGATAAATTCAAGTGTTGTTTTTAATATTAGTGGAGATAAAATGAAAGCGAGTATTTTATTTGCGGAGCCAGATGGTGGAAGGATGATTACACTTGATGAAGTTAAGAAGTCATTAAATGATAACGGTATTGTATATGGTGTAAATGAAGCCCAGTTGGAAGAGATCATAAAATATCCAGTTTATAATGAATATATAAATATTGCTGAGGGGGATGTCTCTATAGCAGGGCAAAATGGCAAGGTGCAATTTTTGTTTAATACAAGTAAAGACCGTAAACCGATAATATTGGAAGATGGCAGTGTAGATTTTAAGAACCTTGGACTAATAGAAAATATAACAAAGGGTCAAATGCTATGTACTATTACTCCACCTATTCAGGGAGTGCCGGGAAAGACTATTACTGGTAGAGAGATATCTGCATTAAGCGGAAAACCAGCTGTTTTACCAAAAGGACGAAATGTTGAGATTACTGAGGATCAAAAAAGCATAGTAGCTAGTATAGATGGGCAAGTATGCTATATTGATGGTAAAATTAATGTTTTTGCAAACTACGAAGTTGCTGCTGATGTTGATAACTCAACGGGCGACATATCTTTTGTTGGTAATGTTATTATAAGAGGAAATATCTTAGCAGGTTTTCAAGTTGAGGCAGGTGGCAGTGTAGAAGTTTGGGGTGCTGTAGAGGGAGCTACAATTAAAGCTGGTGGCGATATTGTATTAAGACGAGGAATTCAAGGTGCGGGTAAAGGGAGTATAACTAGTGGTGGAGATATAATTGCCAAGTTTATAGAAAATAGTACAGTTTCAGCTAAAAATCAAATTAAATCAGAAGCGATAATGCACAGTAATGTTAAATGTGGAAAGTCAATCGAATTATCAGGAAGGAAAGGATTACTAGTCGGCGGAGTTTGTAAAGTTGGGAACGAAATTAGTGCAAAGGTAATTGGTTCACAGATGTTAATTGTTACAGATATAGAACTAGGTTCGGATCCTTCTCTTAGGGATAGATATAAAGAAATAAAAGAAACCGTAACAGAAATGGAAAATGATTTAAAAAAAGCGGAGCAGGCCATTAGTTTATTAAGAAAACTAGAGATATCAGGAGCCTTGCCACTTGAAAAGCAAGAAATTATGCAAAAGAGTGTAAGAACTAAGGTGTTCTATACAAATAGAATTATTGAATCAAAAGAAGAATTAAAAAAGATTGAAGAACAGCTAAAAGAAGATGTAAATGGAAGAATAAAGGCAAGTGCATATATATATCCTGGTACGAAGGTTGCAATAGGTAGTTGTAGTAAGAATATAAAAGAGATATTACAATATTGTACATTATATAGAGATGGAGCAGATATTAGAGTTGGACCATATGACAAATAAAACTTAGGATGGGGTATATATGCCGATTAATCCAGTTGACAATAGATTGTCTGTTTTAAGGACAACAGAATCATTAAAGATAAATACAACTGACAATAATAAGTTACAGCTTTCACAAGAACAACAAGCAAAGAATATAAATCGAGGAACCAAACAACTCGTTGAAACTATACATTCACAGGATAGAGCGAATAGTGCAAAGATAGATGCTAAAGAAGAAAAGAAGCAGGATAACAACAATAAAAACAAAAAGAAAAAACCTGGCAAGACGAAATATAATATTAAAGATGATAAGGTGAATTGCGAAGCAAGAGAAGACCCCCTGGGGGGTAAAGAGAAAACAAGTATTAAATGCAATAGAGATTCTTCGGTAAGTAAATTTGACGTGAGAATTTAGAAGTGATAGATTACGGGGAAGAGATAAAAATTTGAAGCCGAGTTTTTATGAGAGAGGGGAATAGGGATGATAGGATTTTATATAGGTGTTATTCTTTGTGGAATAATACTTTTAATTATATCATTTATATGGATTTTAGTTGAGGAGAAAAGTATATTAAATAGTGAAAAAAGACTTGATGAGAAAAAAGATGACTTAATTGAAATAATTGGAGATGCTGAGCAATTAGTTCATGAATTAAATAAATTGTCAGACTATATTATCAGCCAAATACAGGGAAAAAACGATCAAATATTTGAGCATATGAGTGAAGTTGAAGAAAAAATATTAAATATTGAAGGTATATTAGATAAGAAGTATAATGATTTAGAAAACCGAGAGCCTCTTGTTGTAAACGACAATATTCATATAAATTACAGTATTGACGATAAGGTGGAAGCTGGGGGTAACAATCAGGAAAGCTTAAATATTCGGAATAAAAAGAGCTATCAGAATGTTGTTTCAATTAATTCGAGGTATTCAGAAGTTTACAATTTAGCACAGCAGGGTCTAAATAATATGGAAATTGCTAAATATTTAAATATGGGCAAGGGGGAAGTTGAACTTATCTTGGGAGTGAGAAAATAATGAAGACTATAGACACAAAGAGTGTTGTACTGGGAATCGGAATTGGTGCGATCATTATATCAGTAATAAGTATTATTTATACTGCAGGAATCGGTAAGAATATCTCAAAAGAAGAGATTATAGCCCGTGCAAAAGAGTACGGTATGGTTGAAAAAGTTGGAAGTGTTGATAATGTAAAAGACAAAGTTGGCTATAACGATAATAATATTGCGATGACTAAAGCTTCTAAAAGTGATACTTCTTCCATTATTGTGCCCAAGGATTCTAAACTGGCACCGACACTTCAAGTGACGCAAGCCGTGCCTACTGTTACGGCTACTCCTCAAGCTGAGGTCTACATTAGTTTCAGTATAAACCCGGGGGATTCTTCCGGGGTTGTCGCACAAAGATTATTTGATGTTGGATTAATTGCTGATAAGGCCAAATTCTTAAATCTTATAAGGGAAAAAGGACTCTCGACCGAGATAGCTATTGGTAATTTCAAAATTAAAAAGGGGGCAAGCATTGAGGCTATTATTAAGTTGATTACATCAAAGGCATAGAAAATGGTAGAATAAAGGAACACCTTGGTGTCCCTTTATTCTACCATTTGTTCTATTTGTTTTTTTATCCACAGATCAGCAATACATC